>CANGZO010000005.1 GCA_947458305.1 Comamonadaceae bacterium | reverse complement strand
TTGGCGGTTGCGCAAGAACTCGGCCCGCACATAGTCGGACAAACCCATCCAGCCAAACAGACTGAGCAATAAAAGCAAAAGACCCACACTGGGCTCAAACACAGCCGAAAAGATGATCAGCAAATACAGCTCGGGCATGGCGCTCCAGATTTCAATGAAGCGCTGAAACACCAAGTCGGTCTTGCCCACAAAAAAGCCCTGCACTGCGCCGGTCAACACACCCAACAAAACACCAAACAAAGTCAGGGCCAAAGCAAAAAGCACCGATACCCTGAAGCCATACAACAAACGCGCCAAAACATCTCGGCCCCTGTCGTCAGTACCCAACCAGTTATGGCCCGTAGGCGGAGCAGGATTGGGTAAAGGGGCGAAATAGTCGAGGGTGCTGTGGTGGTAAGGATTGGGAGCCTGCAATGCCCAGTTGCCGTCTTTTTTCAGTTGCTGTTGAATGAAGGGGTCCAGGTAATCCGCTGGCGTCTCGAAATCTCCGCCAAAGACTTTTTCAGGCAATTTCTGAACCACCGGAAAATACCACTGCCCCTCAAAGCGCACCACCAGGGGTTTGTCGTTGGACAAGAACTCGGCTCCCACGCTCAGGATGAACAAGGTCACAAATATGATCAGGCTGCCAAAGCCCAAGCGGTTGCGCCGAAAGCGCTGCCAAGCACGCGCCGAAGGTGAGGTTTGCGCGGGCGAAAAGGATGCCGTAGAGGTGTTCATTTGTCGAACTTCACTCGCGGGTCCACCAACAGGTAACACAGGTCACTGATCAGCTTGGTGAACAAGCCAATCAACGTGAACAAATACAAGGTGCCGAGCACCACCGGGTAATCACGCCGTATCACCGCCTCGTAGCTCAGCAAGCCAAGACCATCGAGAGAAAACAAGGTTTCAATCAACAAAGATCCCGTGAAAAACGCACCGATGAAAGCCGCCGGAAACCCCGTGACCAGCGGGATCAAGGCGTTGCGCATGACATGGCGGTACAGCACCCGGTTTTCGCTCAGGCCCTTGGCGCGGGCGGTCAATACATACTGTTTGCGGATTTCTTCCAAAAACGCGTTCTTGGTCAGCATGGTGATGACGGCAAACGAGCCCAAAACACTGGCCGTGACCGGCAAGGCGATGTGCCACAAATAATCGACCACCTTGGCCCCCCAACTCAGCTGCTCCCAGTTGGATGAGGTCAGGCCGCGCAAAGGAAACCACTGCAGCTGTCCGCCAAAAATGACGAGCAAGGCCACGCCCAGCACAAAGCCGGGAATCGCGTAACCCACCAGCACCAGCAAACTGGTGAGCGTGTCAAAGCGCGAGCCCGCCCGAACGGCCTTGGCGATGCCCAAAGGCACGGATACCAAGTAACTCAGAAAAAAAGTCCACAAGCCCAAGCTGATGGACACCGGAAGCTTCTCCTTGATCAAGCTCCAGACGTCTTTGGGGTAGAAAAAGCTCTTGCCCAGATCAAACTGCGCAAACTGTTTGAGCATCATCCAAAAGCGCTCGGTGGGCGGCTTGTCAAAGCCATAAAGCGTTTTGATTTCGGCAATGCGTGCGGCGTCCACGCCCTGACGGCCTCGGTAACCGCTGCCTGCGGCAGCCGCACCCTCCCCGCCCGTGTCCCGGCCTTGCAGCTGGGAGACCATTTGCTCGACCGGGCCGCCGGGCACAAACTGGATCACCACAAAGGTCATCAGCAAGACCCCGAACAAGGTCGGGACCATCAAAAGCAGGCGTTTGAAAATGTAAGCCAGCATGGGTCAGGGGGCCTTGGGGGCTGATTTGGAAATGGGTGCAGCAGACGCGTCGGGCGACCACCACACGGTGGTGACCAGTTTTTCTGGCTGGTAAAAACGGGGCAAGTCGGCGGGCCGCGCAAACGCCTTGGCACGCCAGGACACCCGGTGCACTGCGCCATACCAATGCGGCACCACGTAATGCCCGTGACGCAGCACCCGGTCCAGCGCTCGCAGGCTGGTCACCAATTCAGGCCGTGACGTGGCGCTCACCACCTTGTCCAGCAACGCATCCACCGCAGGGTCTTTCAGGCCGATCACGTTGCCCGAGCCCTCCACATCGGCCGATCGGCTACCGTAGCGCTCGAGCAACTCGGTGCCGGGCGCTTCGCTGCCCACGGTGCGGTTGCTGACGATGTCAAAGTCGAACACGTCCATGCGTTTTTGCAGCAGCGCAAAGTCGATCACCTTGTACTGAACTTTGATGCCCAGTTTTTCGAGGTTCTTGGCAAAGGGCGTGACGACTCGCCCCATGGAGCCAGAACTGTCCAGAAACTCGATGCTGAAGGCTTGGCCTTTGTCGTTGCGCAAAGCGCCATCCCGGTAAGTCCACCCGGCTTCTTTCAACAAATCACGCGCCAGACGCAAATGGTCACGCAGGGTGCGGCCCGATGCCGGGTCCAGCTCAGTTTGAGGTGGTTGCGGCACATCCTGATCAAACACTGCAGCGGGCAGCTTGGACCGCAAGGGGGTGAGCAAAGCCAACTCGTCGGGGCCAGGACGACCCTTCGCCTCGAAATCGCTGGCCACAAAATAACCACGCACTCGGCTGTAGGCGTTGTAAAACAGTTGACGGTTCAGCCATTCAAAGTCCATGGCCAGCGCAATGGCCTGGCGCACCCGCACGTCTTGGAACTTGTCGCGCCGCGTGTTGAACAAAAAGCCCTGAAAGTCACCCGCGTTGCCATGCACCAATTCGGCCTTGATCAGATCGCCCCGATCGAACGCGCGACCTTTGAAGGCCCTGGCCCACTCACGCGCAATGAAAGACTGCATGTAATCGAACTCGCCGGCCTTGAAGGCTTCAAGCTGGGCGGTGCTGTCTTTGTAAATTTTGTAAGTGATGCGGTCAAAGTTGAACTGACCCTTGCGCACATTCAAGTCACGCGCCCAGTAGTTCGGATCACGCTCATAAGTAATGTCCTTTCCGAACTGAACTCGCCCGATGCGGTAGGGGCCCGAAGCGATGGGAATGTCCATGACCATTTGGTCCAGCGGTTTGTGCACGCCACCCTCCAGCCCCCACTTGTGGCTGAACACCGGTAAGCTGCCCACGATCAGGGGCAACTCGCTGTTGGGTCTTACAAAATCAAAACGAATGCTGCGATCGGCCAACACGGTGGCTTTTTTGACTTCACCAAAATAGGTCCGGTACTGGGGCGCAGCCTGCTTGCTGGTCAGTCGCTCAAATGAGTGGCGTACATCGGCAGCCAAAACAGGGTCGCCATTGTGGAAACGGGCCGCTGGGTGAATCTGAAACGTCACCGATAAACGGTCAGCCGCGACATGAGTCTCCAAGGCCAGCAAACCATAAGAGGTGGTGGGCTCGTCCATATTGCCCACCAGCAAAGTGTCAAACATCATGCCCAGCATGGACGGCGGGGCACTCCCCTTTAAGGTGAAGGGGTTGTACTTGTCAAAACTCGATTGCCGGGTGGGCGGCACCAAAACAATCGCGCCCCCTTTGGGTGCAACTGGGTTGACGTGCGAGAAATGCGAAAAACCAGCGGGGTAACGAACATCACCAAACTGCGCGTAGGCATGGGCAGCCCAGACGCTCCCGGAGGTCCACAACCCAAGGGCCAGCAAGCAGTGTGTCCAGAAAAAGGCCAAGGGTCTTCGCATGCGACAATTCTGCCCACATTTTTCAGGAGTTGAACGCATGACCACAAAAACAGGATTTCTATCGGGAAAAAAGCTGCTGATCACCGGCGTGCTCTCCAACCGCTCGATCGCCTACGGCATTGCCAAGGCCTGCCATGCTCAAGGTGCGGAATTGGCGTTCAGCTATGTAGGTGAGCGCTTCAAAGACCGAATCACCGAATTTGCGGCGGATTTTGACTCCAAGCTGATTTTTGATTGCGACGTGGGCAGTGATGAACAAATCGACAAGCTTTTCACCGACCTGTCTGCCACTTGGCCGAAATTCGATGGTTTTGTCCACGCGATTGGCTACGCACCACGCGAGGCGATTGCCGGAGACTTTTTAGACGGCTTGTCACGCGAAGGCTTCAAGATCGCCCACGACATCAGTGCTTACAGTTTCCCGGCCATGGCCAAGGCAGCCCTGCCCTACCTGAACGACAAGTCAGCTGTGCTGACCCTGACTTATCTCGGCGCAATCCGGACAGTGCCCAACTACAACACCATGGGACTGGCCAAGGCCAGTTTGGAAGCTTCGGTTCGCTACCTGGCCGAATCATTGGGAAGCCAAAACCGCGGCCTGCGGGCCAACGGCATTTCAGCCGGCCCCATCAAGACGCTGGCGGCCAGTGGCATCAAGGGTTTTGGCAAGATTTTGTCGGTGGTGGCCGAGGCCTCACCCATTCGCCGCAACGTGACCATTGAAGACGTTGGCAATGTGGCGGCCTTCATGCTGAGCGATCTCGCAGCAGGCGTGACGGCCGAGATCACCTATGTCGACGGCGGTTTCAGCCAGGTGGTGGGTGGCATTGCCGAGCCCGCGCACACCGCGCCCTGAAAACCAGGGTTTGGCACGACTCGATCAGTTCAACCCCAGAGCCTTGGCTGGCCTTTGGGCGACAGCTTGAATCGCCGAGGGTCTGGATAATCCCACCATGTCTGAAACAGTTCCGCTCAACGCACCCCGTTCAAAAACAGATTTGTTCTTGTCCTTCACCGTGCTGGCACTACAAGGTTTCGGTGGGGTTTTGGCGGTTGTGCAGCGTGAATTGGTGGAAAAAAAACGCTGGATGACGCAGGCCCAGTTTGTTGAGGACTGGGCGGTCGCTCAAATCATGCCGGGCCCCAATGTGGTCAATTTCTGCTTGATCATTGGCGGACGTCACTTTGGTTTGGGAGGTGCGCTGGCTTCTTTGGCGGGCTTGTTGTTCGCACCTTTGGCTGTGGTGTTGATCTTGGCATCGGTGTTCGGTGGCGTGTCTGATGCACCTTGGGCGCATGGTGCATTGCGCGGCATGGGGGCGGTTGCAGCCGGAATGATTGCAGCCACGGGCATCAAACTGATCGGTGCTTTGAAGCTCAACCCGATGGGCATGTTGGCGTGTTTTTCGGTGATGCTGAGCACCTTTGTGTGCGTGAGTTTGTTGCGCTGGCCTTTGCTTTGGGTGTTGTTGGGCATTGGCTCCTTGGCCTGTGCTTGGGCATACCATCAATTGAGCAAATTGGCTGCCAGTGAGGCGCCATCATGAGCCTCAGTTTGCAATTGAGCCTGAGTGATTGGGTGGCCTTCTTTAACCACTTTTTGTCGCTTTCGCTTTTGGCGATCGGCGGTGCCATCATTACCGCGCCCGACATGCACCGATTTTTGGTGGACCAAAACGAGTGGCTAACAGAGCAACAGTTCAGCTCTTCCATTGCACTGGCCCAAGCCTCTCCTGGACCCAACGTCCTTTTTGTGGCGGTGATGGGCTGGAACGTGGGGCTGAACGCCGGAGCTGGTCTCGGGGGAGGCTGGATCAGCGTAGCCCTGTCGGGTTTGGGTGTCTTCCTGAGCCTTTTGGGCATCATGCTGCCCTCTTCCGTGTTGACCTACAACACCACCCGATGGGCCCACCGCCACCGTGATAATCGCGGCATCAAAGCCTTCAAATTGGGCATGGCCCCGGTGGTGATTGCTTTGTTGGTGTCTACGGGGTGGCTCTTGACAGCCAGCCACAACAACCCCAGCAAAGACTGGCCTTTGTGGCTGTTGACTCTGGCATCAATGCTGCTGGTCTGGCGTACCCGAATTCACCTGCTGTGGTTGATTGGGGCGGGTGCCGCGATCGGTGCTTTGGGCTTGATCTGATGGAAGGTTGCTGGGTTCAGCGTGGGCTTTCGAAAAACACCGTGTTCGAATAATCGCTGACCTCGAAATAGACCTTTTTCTCGCCCGGGTCGACCATCATATTGAGGTTCTCATCGAGCACGCCATAGCCGTAACGGTAGGCCCTGGGTTGTTTGTCATCGGTCCCCAAAGCGGTGCTGACTTTGTCCACCTGGATGAAACGGCGAACCAACTTGTCCCCCGCGTAAACCTCCATCACGCCGTTGGTGCCCGTCCAGTTTTGAATGCCTCGGCTGATTTTGTTTTGTTGCTCTTGGGTGCACGCGGACAAGAGCAGCATCAAAGCCGACAGCAGACTCAAGGAAAAGATGGTTGGACGGGACATGGCTGGCTTGAGAAAAGTTTAAGAAAGAAAGGCGTTCAGCTGCGTTGACGCAGTGCCTCATAGAGGCAGACTCCGCTGGCCACTGACACGTTCAAGCTTTCAACGGCCCCGCGCATGGGGATGCTGACCAGTTCGTCACAGTTTTTGCGGGTCAACTGGCGCATGCCGTCGCCCTCGGCACCCAGCACCAAGGCGGTGGGCACTCTCAAGTCGGCTTGGTAAATATTGCGTGGCGCGTCGCCGCTGGTGCCGATAACCCAGATGCTGCGCTCCTTGAGCTCGCCCAGCGTACGGGCCAGGTTGGTGACCATGAAATAAGGCATGGTTTCAGCCGCGCCACTGGCCACTTTGGCTACGGTGGCATTGATGCCGGCCGCGTGGTCCTTGGGGGCGATCACGGCATGAGCGCCCGCGCCATCGGCCACACGCAAACAAGCCCCCAGATTGTGCGGGTCGGTCACGCCATCCAACACCAAGAGCAAGGGCGGGCCTTGCACGGTATCAAGCAGGTCGTCCAGCGAATGGTTTTGCGGCAAGGGGGTGACCACGGCCACCACGCCTTGGTGACCATGGCCACCGGCCAGCTTGGCCAGGCGCTCGTTGTCCGATTCGATCAGGCGCATGCCCGAGTCACGGGCCTTGTCGATGAACTGCCGCATGCGGGCGTCGCGACGGGTGACCTCGTAATGGATTTCGACAACAGATTGGGGCGCGATCTTGAGGCGAACGCCCACGGCATGGAAGCCGAACAGCACTTTGTGGGATGACATCTGGGGATTATCGTTGTTCCCCAAAGCCTACTGGTCTTGGCACCGGGATGTTTTAAACCGGCTTGTGGGCCGACTCACTCAAGCGTCCAGCCTGAATCGACAAGATACGTTCGCACTTGGCCGCAAGCTGGCGGTCGTGAGTGACCAAGACCAAGGTGGTGCCCTGCTCGCGGTTGAGCGCGAACATCAAGTCCATGATGGCCTCGCCCGTGGCGTGGTCCAGGCTGCCTGTGGGCTCGTCGGCCAAGAGCAGATCGGGCTGAACCACAAATGCGCGGGCCAGGGCCACGCGCTGCTGCTCACCGCCAGACAAGACTTTGGGCAAATGTTTAAGGCGCTCGCCCAAACCAACGCGCTGCAGCATGACTGTAGCGGTTTTCCGGGCATCGGGCAGATCCGCCAACTCGAGCGGCAGCATCACGTTTTCCAGGGCTGTCAGGTTGGGCATGAGCTGAAAGCTCTGGAACACAAAACCCACATGCTGGGCCCGCACAGCGGCGCGTTCGTCTTCGGACAAATCGAACAGCGACTGCCCCGCCAGAACCACCTGCCCAGCGCTGGGGGTGTCAAGCCCTGCGAGGATGCCGAGCAAGGTGCTCTTGCCCGAACCAGAAGCACCGACAATGGCGGCTGTTTGTCCGGCGTTCAATGAAAAATCGATATCGCGCAAAATGTCCAGCTGCCCACTGGCATCTTGCACACTTTTGGAAATGCCACGCACGGCAATGATGGATTCAGGCATGCACACACCTTTGTTGAGACGACGCCACTTTAACTGGACCCTGCTGGCCCTGGTCGGCTGGGGCTTTGCCGCGTCGGTCCAAGCCACGCCTTCTGCCTCTGTGCAGCGCATTTTGGTGGTGGGCGACTCGTTGAGCGCCGAGTACGGCCTGGCCCGGGGCACGGGCTGGGTGGCCTTGCTGCAAAAGCAGCTGGAAAAAGACAAGCCCGGCACAGAAGTCATCAACGCCAGCATCAGCGGCGACACCACCTCGGGCGGGCGCTCACGCTTGCCCGCCTTGCTCAAACGCCACCAACCCAGCCATGTGGTCATCGAGTTGGGGGGTAACGACGCGCTGCGCGGCCTGCCCATGACCATGACCCAAGCCAATTTGCTGGCCATGACCCAACAAGCCCAAACCGCCGGGGCACAAGTGCTGCTGCTGGGCATGCAAATGCCGCCCAATTACGGCCCCGACATGGCGCGGCAGTTTGAAGCGGCTTATGCCCAAGTGGCCAAAAGCCAAAAGGCTGGGCTCGTGCCCTTCTTTTTGAAAGGCGTGGCCGACGACGCAGAACCGCTCAAATGGTTTCAGGCCGACCGCATCCACCCCAATGAAGCCGCGCAGCCGCGCATGCTGGCCAATGTTTGGCCCACCTTGAAGAAACAACTGAAATGAGCCTTCACCTGATCTCGGCCTCGGATGCCATGGCCCAACTGGACCTGTTTGACGCGATCCTCGACGCCCGCTCCGAAGGCGAACACACTGAAGACCACCTGCCTGGCGCCCTGAGCTGGCCGTCACTCAATAACGAAGAGCGCATCAAGGTGGGCACGCTGTACAAACAGGTCAGCCCGTTCGAGGCGCAAAAAGTGGGGGCTGCGCTGGTGGCCAAAAACATCGCCCACCACATCGAAACCCAGGTGATGGACAAGCCCAAAAACTGGCAGCCGCTGGTGTACTGCTGGCGCGGGGGCAAGCGCAGCAACTCGCTGGCGCTGATCCTGGGGCAAATTGGCTTCAAAGTGCACCTGATTGAGGGCGGTTACAAAGCCTTTCGCAAAGAGGTGATAGAGGACACACCCCGCCAGGCGCAGCGCCTGCAATTCAAGGTGCTGTGCGGGCCTACCGGTTCTGGCAAAACGCGACTGTTGCAAGCACTGGCGAAAGAAGGCGCTCAAGTGCTGGACCTGGAAGCCATTGCCTGCCACCGCAGCTCGGTGCTGGGCATGATTCCCGGCAAGCCGCAGCCCACGCAAAAGGCGTTTGACACGCAGGTGTGGGATGCCCTGCGCGCCTTCAGTACGGATCGCCCGGTGTTCGTCGAAGCCGAAAGCAAAAAGGTGGGAAATTTGGCGGTGCCCGACGCGCTGATGGCTGCCATGCGATCCAGCCCTTGCCTGCGGGTGGAACTGTCGCTGGAAAATCGGGTGAATTTGCTGCTGGAAGACTATGCGTTCTTCACACAAGACAGAGGTCTTTTTGCCGAGCGTCTGGAGCGCCTGACGGCCCTGCGCGGCAAGGCCGTGGTGCAAGGCTGGCAAGAACGGATTGAAAGGGGCGAAATGCGCGAGGTGGTGACCGAATTGCTCTCAGGCCATTACGACCCGGGGTACGAGACCTCGACGGGCAATAACTTTGTGCACTACGCCCAAGCCCCGCTGGTCACACCTGCGAGCCACAGCATGGCCGACATGCTGGTTTTGGCGCGTGAGCTGGTGCAAGCCCTTTAAGCGGGCGTCAGGCAGCTGACGCAGGTGGCACAGCCGCACCAGGCGCTGCAGTGTCGGCATCGCCCTCTTCGCCCTCGATTTCTGAGCCGTCTTCCGCCAACAGGCCAGATTTGCGGTCGGACTTGGCTTTGAGCTTTTCTTCTTTTTTGCGTTTCTTGGCCAATTCTTTCTGGCGTTTTTCGAATCCGTAGTTGGGTGTGGCCAAGATGGCTCCTTTAATTTGAGCTGCCCAATGTAACAGCTTCTTCAGGGTTTTCTTCCCAATCGACACTGCCCCGGTACGCATGCCAGCTGGCATGACCCAGCCATGGCCCCACCACAATGATGCCCAGCGCCCAAGGCCACAGGGCCACCAGCACCAACACGCTCAGCAGCAGGCCCCAAAGCAGCATCACGGCCGGGTGCGAAAAAACCACCCTCATGCTGGTGATCACCGCCGAGATGGCATCGGTGTCACGGTCCAAGATCATGGGAATTGACACCACAGACAGGCCATAAACCAGAGCCGCAAACACACCACCGACGGTCAGGTAAACCATCAGAAATTCGATGTTTTGCGGGTTGAAAACCGCCTCGATCACCCCCGTGGTGGAGGGCATGCCGGTGTTGAAGAACACCGCAAACACCACCAGCGACGCCCTGCCCCACAGCAACTCCAGCACCATCAGAACCAACACCAACATGGCCATGCTGCGGATGTGCTGGTCCCAGCACATCAAGGAACTGGCCATGTCCGGTACTTCGCCCCGCTCGCGTTTGCGACTGACCTCGTACAGGCCCATCGTCAAAAACGGTCCCAGCAGCAAGCAGCCCGAGACCAGAGACAAGGTGTATTCGGGCTTGTGCTTGAACACCAGAGCCAGCACTTGGGCCATGCCCCAAAAACACAGGCCGTAAAACAAGGCAATGCCCGGGTGCTGGCGCATGTCCTTCAGGCCCCGCGACAACCAGCGAAAAGGATCTGAAAAGTCCAAGGGACGCATGTGGGCACGGGGGCCCACGGGCGGCGGCGGCACATAAGGTGTGGCCATGGTGGGCAGGTCTGCATCGTGGTCAATGGACTTGTCTGCGTTCATGGCCATGTGGCGCTCCCCCAAATGAGGTGTTCAGGGTAACGCCACTGGCGGAGTTTGAACAGTCATGAACGCACCATCCAACGGGCTGGAGGCCAATCAATGGCTAGTCGGCCAGTTCAGGCCGTCATGCCATTGGCAAATGCGTCTGCACGGCTTGATGCAGGTCAAGGATCAGGTCGCGCGCGGACTCCAGACCCGTTGAAAAACGCACCAGAGTGCCTGGCCTCAAATGGCTGGGCCAGGTTGATCGCATAGACGCGATGTCGTAGGGCACCACCAAACTCACCGGACCGCCCCAGCTGTAGCCGATCTTGAAGAGCTTGAGGCCATCGCAAAATGCGTCCACCTGGGCTTGGCTGAAACGCGCATCGATCATGACGCTGAACAGGCCCGCTGCCAAACCCGTGCCCGGCTCACGATCACAGAGGGCTTGCCAATGGGCGTGACCGGGTGCACCTGCAAAAGCCGGGTGCATCAGTTGCGCGCATTGCGGTTGGGCTTGCCACCAAGCGGCCAGGGCGCGGGCGGTCTGGTCATGGGCGGCATAACGCAACGCGATGCTGGGCAAGGAGCGCAGCACGGTTTCTGCGTCGTTGGCGGCCACACCCAGTCCCAGTCGCATGTGGCAAAGTTTGATTGTCATATGCAACGCAGCATCTCTTGTGATGACGCTGCCCATGAGCACATCACCACCGCCACTGGGGTATTTGGTCAGCGCATGGGCGCTGATGTCCACCGACAAACTGCCTTGACCGCTTGAACCAGAGGGGTCGGATTCAGCGTCACCCAACAAATCAAATGGCTTGAAGGCCAATCCGGCGCCCCAGGTGTTGTCCAAGGCGCACAAGACGCCGCGCTCACGGCATCGGCGCACCAATTCCGGCAAATCTGGAAACTCCATGCTGACAGAGCCCGGTGCCTCGAGCCAGACCAAGCGTGTTTGCGGCGTGATTTGGCGCGACAGATCTTCAGGGTCCATGGGGTCATAAAAGCGGTGAGAAATGCCAAAATGGCGCAACTCACCGTCAGCCAGCGCTTTGTTCGGTCCGTAAGCATTGTCAGGAATGAGCACTTCGTCGCCCGTCTTTAAAACAGACAAGGCCACCAAAGCCAGTGCCGCCAGCCCACTGGGCACCAAAACGCACTGCAGCCCCCCCTCTAAAGCGCACAAGCGCTCTTCCAGCAAGTAGGTGGTGGGCGTGCCGTGCAAGCCGTAGGTGTAAGAAGATTTGTCCTTCCACTCACGTTGCCGCATGGCCGCGACCGAAGGGAAGTAGACCGTCGACGCTTTGAAAACACCCGGTTGAGGGGCCTCAAAACCGCCAGGCGCAAGGTAGGGGTGGTGGATAAGACCCGTCGTCAGATGGGGCGATTGATTTTTTTGGGGTTCGTCATGCATGCGGCGATCCTAATGCAAACAGCCTCCCGAAGGAGGCTGCATGCAGGTCAGTGCGGGTAAATCCGAAGAGGATCAAACACTCCATTTTTCCAGCAGTTTTTCGGGGCGCATGGCATCGTAGGGCTCAAAGGGCTGATGAATCCATGGGTTGGTGGGCAAGTCCTCGATCGAATAATCAGGCTTGAAAGTGGACACACCTTTGGTCCAGATCACGGCAGTGCGCAATTCGGTCACGGGCTTGTAGTTGTTCTTGAGCTGGTCAACCACGGCACGCAAGGTGTGGCCGGTGTCGGCCAAGTCGTCCACCAACAAAACCCTGCCGGCGATCTCGCCTTTGGGCGTGGTGATGTAACGAGCGATGTCCAGGTGGCCTTGTACCGTGCCGGCTTCAGCACGGTAGGAGCTGGTGGACATGATGGCCAAAGGCTTGTCAAAAACGCGAGAGAGGATGTCCCCTGGGCGCATGCCGCCACGGGCTAGGCACAGGATGTTGTCAAATTCCCAGCCAGATTGGTAGATTTTGATGGCGAGTTTTTCGATGAGATTGTGGTACTCGTCGTAGCTCACGTACAGGTGCTTGCCGTCTTCGGTCAACATGGGAGGAACTCCGTCAAAAGGTGGGTGAAAAACTGGGCGGCTGTCCGCTCGATCAGACTGCAAAGGGGTTGTGCAGCAAGATCGTGTGGTCACGGTCTGGGCTGGTGGACACCACATGCACAGGCACGCCAGTCACTTGGGCAATGCGGTCCAAGTAATAACGTGCGGTGGCGGGCAGCTTGTCCATGTCGGTCACGCCCACGGTGGTTTCGGTCCAACCGGGAATCACTTCATAAATCGGTTTGCAGCGGGCGATCTCGTCGGCGCCCATGGGCAGGATGTCGATGGTTTCGCCATCGAGCTCGTAGCCGGTGCACAGCAGCAACTCTTTCAGGCCATCGAGCACATCCAGCTTGGTGATGCACAAACCGCTCAAGCCGTTGACCTGCGCGCTGCGCTTGAGCAAAGCTGCGTCAAACCAACCGCAGCGACGCGAACGGCCAGTGGTCACGCCTTTTTCAGCGCCCACGGTGGACATGTGGTAACCGGGCGTGCCGGGGGTCTCCCAGTCGAGCTCGGTGGGGAAAGGTCCGCCACCCACACGGGTACAGTAAGCCTTGGTGATGCCCAAGATGTAATGCAGCATGCCGGGGCCCACGCCCGCACCCGCTGCGGCATTGCCCGCCACGCAGTTGCTGGACGTCACAAACGGGTAGGTGCCGTGATCCACATCGAGCAAAGTGCCTTGCGCACCTTCGAACAGCAAATTGGCACCAGCTTTGTGGGCCTCGTTCAACTCACGCGAGACATCGGCCACCATGGGCAACAGCGCTTGGGCATAGCCCATGGCCTCGTTGTAAGTGGTGTCAAAGTCCACAGGCGAAGCGCCCAGAATATTGACCAAAATCTCGTTGTGCAGCGCGAGGTTTTCGCGCAGCTTGGTGGCGAAACGCTCGGGGTATTTGAGGTCTTGCACACGCAGGGCACGGCGCGCCACTTTGTCTTCGTAGGCAGGCCCAATGCCGCGGCCGGTGGTGCCGATCTTGGCAGTTCCGGCTTTTTCTTTGGCAGCTTCTCGGCCCACATCCAATGCGACGTGGTAGGGCAAGATCAGCGGGCAGGCCTCGCTCACGCGCAGGCGAGAGCGCACCTCGACACCGGCTTTTTCAAGACCTGCGATTTCTTCGAGCAACTTGGGCACAGACAGCACCACACCGTTGCCGATGTAGCACTTGACGCCTGCGCGCATGATGCCGCTGGGGATCAGGTGCAAAGCGGTTTTCACGCCGTTGATCACCAAGGTGTGGCCCGCGTTGTGACCACCCTGGAAACGCACCACGCCTTGGGCGCTTTCGGTCAACCAGTCGACCAGTTTGCCTTTGCCCTCATCGCCCCATTGGGTACCGACAACGACCACGTTACGGCCTTGCTTCATGTTCATGCTTGAAATGTTCTTTCTCAAAGAGCTTGTACAACCCACTGCCCAGCCGCTTCAACCAGTTCGCGGTCGCAATGGAATTCGTCGATTTCACTTTCGTGGCCTGGCAACACACAGACCACCGTCTCGCCATGGCTTCGCAAGGAAGCAATCGCTGAGCGCAAAGAAGCGGATGAACCCCAGGGTGCACGGATGGCAGCGCGCAAAGGCAGGGGCTTGACTGCGGCCACCAATTCTTTCAGGTCCAAACTGAAGCCTACTGCCGGACGGTCGCGGTCGATGCGGTGGCCAAAAACAGCACCTACGCCGTCGTAACGTCCGCCACGTGCCAAAGCATCGGAGGCGTCCTGGGCATAAATGGCAAAGCGCATGCCGCTGTAATAAGCGTATCCACGCGAATCGCCCAGATCAAAACTCACAGCAACATCGGGAATTTGTTCAGCCAACCACCGCATCTGCGCCAAAGCCTGCGAGATTTCAGGGTAAGCCGGCAGGCGTGAGGCGGCCAAGTCCAGCACACTCAAATCTCCATACAAGCCAACCAGAGCCATCAAGCCCTCGCGTGACTCCGAAGAAAGGGCTTTGCACAGGCCTGACAAAGCAGAAGCATCCTTGCGAGCCAATGCGGCATGGATGTCATGCCGCAGCTGATCACTCAAGACCTCATCTCTCAGCAAACGGTTGACGATGCGGGCATCGGCCAGATCGACCTGCAAACGAGCCGCGCGTCCGGCAGACAAGCAATCCAAAGCCAACTGAAGGATTTCCAGATCGGCCACGGGTCCGGCATGACCGTAGATTTCAGCCCCCAGTTGCAAGGGCTCACGGGTGGCATGTGGGCGCGCCGGACGGGTGTGCAAAACAGGCCCGCAGTAACACAGACGTGTGAGCGCGGTGCGACCCAGCAAGTGGGCATCGATGCGTGCCACTTGGGGGGTGGTGTCAGCACGCAAACCTAAGGTGCGTCCGGAAAGTTGGTCGACCAGTTTGAACGTTTGCAGGTCCAAAGCTTCTCCCGTGCCGGTCAGCAGGGATTCCAAATGCTCCAGGAGCGGAGGAATGACCAACTCGTAGCCATAGCCACGGGCGGTGTCCAACAGTTCGCGACGGAGTTCTTCGATGTGACGTGCCTCTGAGGGCAAGACATCGGCAACATGATCCGGGAGGACCCAAGCAGACATGAGGGAATGGGGGGGAGACGGTTAAAAACCAGATTTTACCGGGTTGACGGTCTGTTTTTTGACATGAGCTCGGCCAAAGGGATCTGAATTGACACAAAGAAGAATATTGAACACAGAAATGCCAACTTCAAGACCTCAAGCCAGAAACCAAATGACTGACAAGCCGGCGATCACCATGAGCATGCCGAAAAAACGAATCTGACCATCTTCCATCTTGAGCATCTGCTCAAACAGGCTTTTCCAAAGGCGCGGTAAAACCATGGGCATCAGTCCTTCCAGAATGAGCATCAAGCCCAAAGCCAAAAGGAGCGATGCCAACAAGCCTTACTTTCGAGCAGGTGCGCTGCCGGGTGTGCCCCGCATGCCTTTGAAAAATTCTGAACTGCCGGGGTCCAGAACCATGACATCGCCTTTGCTGTTGAAGCTGGACTTGTAAGCTTCCAAGCTTCTGTAAAACTGAGCAAACTGCGGATCGCGGCCAAAAGATTCGGCATACAAGCGGGCAGCCATGGCGTCCCCCTCGCCCTTGATTTTCTGTGCATCACGGTAGGCGTTGGCCACCGTGACCTCACGCTGACGGTCGGCATCTGCACGGATTTTTTCACCCTCCGCAGCACCTGTGGAGCGCAACTCATTGGCGACGCGCTTGCGCTCAGCTTCCATACGGCGATAGACGGACTCGGTGATGGTGTCCACGTAATCTGCACGGGTGATGCGAACATCCACCACATCGACACCCCAAGGCTTGGCGCCACGGACAACAGAGAGGACATCTTCTTTGACATCCTCCATCAATTCTTCACGTTTGAGGGACAACAAGTCTTTGACGGTGCGCTTGTTGATTTGCTCTTGAAAAGCATTTCGAACCACGCGGTTGAGTTGGCTGGTACCAGCCTTCTCATCCAAACCCACATTTCGAATGTAAGCCTGTGGATCGGTGATGCGCCAGCGAACATACCAATCGATGACTACACGCTGCTTTTCAGCCGTGAGCATGGGTTCGTTGTCAGGGCTGTCCAAGGTCAGCAAACGTTTGTCAATGTAGTTGACGTTTTGAAGAGGTGGCGGCAACTTGAAATGCAAGCCTGGCTCTGTGATCACTTCCTTGATCTGACCCAAGGCATAGACAACGCCAAACTGACGTTGATCCACCACAAAAAGAGTTGAACTCAAAAGCGCAAACAAAACCAGTGCGCTGGAAACCCACAATCCGATGCGATTCATTTTTTTAGTCCTTATCGTGGATCGCGGTCGCGCGAACGTTGTGTATCCCTGGAACGCGTTTCGGTCGAAACAGCATTCGTATTGCCACTGGCAGCAGGGGCCACGTCCATGACAGGCGGTGAGGCTTGGGACACCTGCTGCATGATTTTGTCAAGCGGGAGGTATAAAAGGTTGGATCCCTGCTTGCTGTCCACCAGAACTTTGGTCACATTGCTGTAGATCTGCTGCATGGTGTCTGTGTACATGCGGTCACGCATGACCTGTGGCGCTTTTTGATACTCAGGCAAGATGGTTTTGAAGCGCTGCGCATCACCCTCTGCTTGGGCCACGATGCGTTCACGGTAGGCGTCGGCCTCTTCTTTGAGGCGAGATGCAGCACCCACAGCGCGGGGGACCACATCGTTGGCATAAGCCTGCGCTTCGTTTTTCGCTCGCTCTCGCTCTTGACCTGCCTTCAAAACATCGTCGAATGCCGACTGAACCTGCTCGGGGGGGCGAACACCGCCTTGTTGCAGGTTGATGCCCACCACTTCAATACCAACCTTGTAAAGGTCAAGAATGGTTTGCATTTTTTCACGCACGCGAGGAGCGATCTGGTCGCGTTCCTCAGCCAAGGCCGAGTCCATTCGCATTTTGCCAACCACCTCACGCACAGCCGTTTCAGCCGACTGAACCACCGCTTGGGTGGGGTCACGGCTTTCGAAAAGGTAAGCACGCGCATCGTTCAGCCGATATTGAACGGCAAACTTGATTTCAACAATGTTTTCGTCTTCGGTGAGCATGGCTGACTCACGCAGGCCTGTGGCCTTGATGATGTTGTCACGGCCAATGTCGACCGACCGGATTTGGGTCACAAAAACCAATTCGTGGCGCTGAACCGGGTAAGGCATGCGCCAGTTGAAACCAGCGCTGACGGTGGAGTGGTATTTGCCAAACTGTGTGATCACAGCCTGCTGACCTTCTTGCACAATGAAAAAGCCCGTGGCCAACCAAACCAACAAGGCACCACCCAAAATCACCCCGATGCCCAGATTTTTGATGAAGGCAGGAATCTCGGGGCCACCCGAACCACCACCAGAACCCCCTGGGCCTTGAGGACGCTGAGGTCCACCTTTGCCACCGAAGATTTGTCCCAATTTTTGGTTGAAATCACGCCACAACTCATCCAAATCCGGTGGACCGCTTTGTTGCTGGGAAGGCCGTCCTGGAGGCTGCTGCCATGCATCGGGCTTGGGGCCCGGAGGTGGCACATCGTTACTCGGCTTGGCGCCCGATTCGTTGGACGGCTTGTCATCGTCACGACCCCAGCGAGGGTCGTTCAAATTGAACATGCCTCGGATCTTTGCAGGCAGCAAGGACCATCGAAGGGGTGGGAGGTGGAAATTCATGGTTTTTATCTTTGTCAATATGACGAAACAGCATTGTGCCGAAAATGAAGGCCTCTTAAGGCGTGTCACCCAGATATTCCCGCCCAATGTCACGGGGATCGGGCTTTGAAGGATCCAAGCTGGGTAGCGCGGTTTTGACGATCTCAGACAAAACGGTCCGCAGCACCGACAAGCCCAAGCCGCTGTGAGCACTCAAAAACACACGCGAAACGGGCATGCCATTCAAATCGTACTGGTCTTGTAATTGCAAGGGGTAATGGTCGCTGTCCAGTGCATCAATTTTATTGAATACCAAGAGTTGAGGCACTTGATCTGCCCCAATATCGACCAAAACTTTTTGCACTTCGGCCATCTGCTCGGGGAAATCAGGGTTGGAGGCATCCACGACATGAAGCAACAAATCAGCTTCGGTGGCCTCTTGCAATGTTGCTTGAAAAGCCTCCACCAGACCGTGTGGCAAATCACGGATGAACCCCACGGTGTCGGACAAAGACACCGAACGGCCCGCTTCGCCCAAGTAAAGCTGGCGGGTGGTAGTGTCCAGCGTTGCAAAAAGTTGGTCAGCCGCATAGGCCCTGGCCTTGACCAAGGCGTTAAACAGGGTGGACTTGCCAGCGTTGGTGTAACCCACCAAGGAGATATTGAAAGTGTCACGCCGATCACGTTGGCGGCGCTGAGTGTTGCGCTGGCGTTTGACTTTGATCAACCGCTCTTTGATGCGTTTGATCGAGTCTTGGATCATGCGCCTGTCGAGCTCAATCTGAGTCTCACCGGGACCGCCGCGCATACCAATGCCGCCGCTTTGTCGCTCCAAGTGCGACCAGCGCCGAACCAAACGCGTGCTCAGGTACTGCTGACGGGCCAATTCGACTTGCAATTTACCTTCGTGGCTGCGGGCTCTTTGACCGAAGATTTCCAAAATCAGCAGCGTCCGGTCGTTGACAGGCAGACCAATGTGTCGTTCAAGGTTGCGCTGCTGAGCGGGACTGAGGGCTTGGTCAAAAAGAATTTCAACCGCGCCATGCAGCAAAGCCAATTCTTTGATTTCATCGGCTTTGCCACTGCCCACAAAAAGAGCAGCGTCGGGCGCTTTACGTTTGCAGGTCAAACGTGCAACGGGTTGCAGGCCCGCTGTTTTGGCCAAGAGCCCCAACTCGACCAAGTCGGCATCAAAGTGGGGCAAGCCAAAATCAACGCCGATCAAGAGTGTCGACGCTGTTTTTTTCGAGGACGAATCAGACAAATTCAGCCACCTTCAGTGGTCATGACAACCACACAAACCGCAGGGGGCATGATCAGGCTGTGATTTCGCCAGTTTCAGGCGTGCTGAAAGTGACAGAGCGACCTGGAACAATGGTTGAAATGGCGTGCTTGTAAACCATTTGAGTGACCGTGTTGCGTAAAAGTACAACGTACTGGTCAAAAGACTCGATTTGACCTTGCAACTTGATGCCATTGACCAAATAAATAGACACTGGCACATGCTCTTTGCGAAGCGCATTCAAGAAAGGGTCTTGCAAAAGTTGGCCTTTGTTGCTCACGATATTCTCCGTGTTCAGAAGTTTGAAAGAATGGACCTTAACACAGGGCCAGTTGGGGACAGAAGGAGGACTTGGATTTCCTCAAACCTCAACTGGACTCCTTGTCGGCAAAAGGGTTCGTCGATGTTTTCATTTCGATGCGAAGCGGTGTCCCCGACAAGTTGAAGGCCTTGCGAAAACGCCCCTCCAAAAACCTCTTATAGGTATCGGTGACGTGCTCCAAGGAGTTGCCGTGCACCACGATCACAGGGGGGTTCATGCCACCTTGGTGGGCGTAGCGCAACTTAGGTCGGAACATGCCCCCGCGCTGCGGGCTTTGGAACTGCACCGCCTCCAACAGCAAGCGCGTCAAGATGGGCGTACTCATCTTGCACATGGCCGATTTGTGCGCCTGCACGATAGACGTCCACACAGGCCCCAAACCTTGGCGTTTTTTGGCTGAAATGAAATGGATGTTCGCAAAACTCAAAAACGGCAAGCGGTTTTCAATCGAGCGCTGCACCAATTGGCGCTGGTATTCGTCCACCGCGTCCCATTTGTTCACCGCCAACACCATCGCGCGACCACTTTCCAGCGCATAACCGGCGATGTGGGCGTCTTGGTCGGTCACGCCCTGCTCGGCGTCGAGCAAGAGCAAGACAACATTGGCCGACTCAATGGCCTGCAAGGTTTTGACCACCGAAAACTTCTCGATCGCCTCAAACACCTTGCCTTTGCGACGCAAACCGGCTGTGTCGATCAGTTCAAATTTTTGACCTTGTTTTTCAAAAGGTACAGAAATAGCATCACGGGTGGTGCCGGGCATGTCAAAAGCCACCAGACGCTCTTCGCCCAACCAAGTATTGATCAGGGTGGACTTGCCCACGTTGGGGCGACCGGCCACCGCCAGTTTGATGACCGAGGGGTCCTCTTCGGTCTCTTCGGGTTCATCAGGCAGATTGAGCGACTCAAAAGCCAACTCGACCAGACCGCGTGTGCCCTGCCCGTGCGCAGCCGAGATGGCAATCACCTCGCCCAGGCCCAGTTCGTAAAACTCGGTCAGTTGGATGCCTTCGAGCATGCCCTCGGCCTTGTTGGCCACCAGCAAACAGGGTTTGCCGATCTTGCGCAGGTATTTGGCGATGTCGTGGTCTTGCGCTGACAGCCCACCACGTGCATCCACCACAAAAATGACGATGTCCGCCTCGGCCACAGCCTGCTGAGTCTGCTTGGCCATCTCTTTGTAGATGCCGCTGCTGGCATCGGGCTCAAATCCACCCGTGTCAATGACGATGAATTCTTGACGCCCTTGTTTGCCATTGCCGTAATGGCGGTCACGGGTCAGGCCTGCGAAATCGGCCACGATGGCATCCCGGCTCTTAGTGAGACGGTTGAACAGCGTGGATTTGCCCACATTGGGGCGGCCAACGAGGGCCAATACAGGTTTCACTTAAAAATTTTCCGATCCATCATTCAGGGCGAAATCCAAAAACGCCCCCAGTGCGTGTCACCACCACCAACATCTGTCCTGCCAAAATGGGCTTGCCCGAGATGGCGCTCCCATCGGTAGCCACGCGCTGCAAAACCTTGCCATCTTGGGGTGACAAGAAATGAACCCAGCCCTCTTGATCGCCCACCACCACGGCATTGTTCAAGAGCAAAGGCAAGCTCAGACCACGGAAACGCAGGGCATCTTGCGTCCAAAGTGGGTTACCCGAGCTGCGTTGCCAAGCCAAAACCTTGCCATCTGACTCGACGCCCACAAGGGTTTGTTCGTTGCCATCTAAACCTTGATGACCTTGGGCGGGTCGGGACCAAACCATGCGGCCTGTCAGGCCATCCAGACAAGCGACGGATGTTTGAAACGAACGCACGCAAAGCGAATTTCCTTGGCGACTGGCACCGGCCACCAAGTCGACCAAGCGCTCAACTTCATTCGTTCCGCGCGTCACACCCACCAAGGTTTCCCAGCGAACAGCACCCGTCAATGGGTTCAAAGAGGCCAGGCGACCACCCCAACCCACCAAGAGGTTGTCGCCCAAAGGCATCAACAGACCTGCCTGACGGAGCAACAAAGGATCGCTTGGACGCTGTTGGCCCCACAGGCGTTGCCCTGTATCGGCATCAAAAGCAGCCACGGCTCTGTCACCCGTCATGACAAACACACGGTCACCCGCCACCAAAGGGGGGGTGTAGGACAAAGCAGGCAAGACTTGGCGCCACAAAACCTGACCCGCCTGCGCGACCACCAATTCGTTGGCTTGGGTCACCACTGCAAAGCGTCGGCCATCGCCTCCAACACCGGCTTGAATCGGTGTGTTCAAGTTGATCCGCCAAACATCACGTCCGCTGAGCACATCCATCACAGCCAATTGACCTTGGGTGGAAGCCAAAGCAAGCTGTTGCCCGTGTAGTGAGGGTAGCAAATGAGATTGAGCGGGCCCCACTTGCGTTTTCCAAGCAGGCTGAACTTTGAAGTTGCCACTGACCACCGGCAATGGGGACGCCTTGGGTTTTTCAGGTGCACTTGAACAAGCGCTCACCAGCAAGGCTAGGCCCATAGCCAGAAGCCGTGAAACAACTGAAAAGTATGGCTGGGTCACTTGGCGTTTCCTGATGGCGAGGTGGCTTGCGGGTCAACACCCAATGCATTGAGCTTGGCCTCCACCAAACGGCGGTAGTCGGGAATTTCACTCAATTCATCCCAGGCTTTTTTGTAAGCAGTGAGTGCCTCAGACTTTTGATCTTTCGCGGCCAGAATATCGCCCTTCAAATCCGAAGCCAAGCCCATCAACGACGGGACCATGGGTTGGGCCAACTGCGCCAGGGCATCATCCAAAGAGCCATCGTCCAACAAAAGAGCCGCCAAACGAAGACGTGCAATGTCACGGTAAGCGGGCTCAGGCGCTGCGCCGACAACCCACTTCAGGGCAGCTTTGGCTTCAACAGATTTGCCTTGTGAGCTCAAAAATTTCGCTGCCAGCAAAGAAGCCTGGTGGGCGAACAAGGTACCAGCGTATTTGTCTTTGATGTCCGCCAAGCTGCGCTGTACACGTGCCAAATCGCCAGCAGTGGCCGAACGTTCCACCTCATCAAAGAGAACCGCTGCTTTGGCGGCCTGATCGCGCTGCCAGTATTGGTAGCCATTCCAAGCGGCATAAGCGCCCAAAATGACGATCAAAACCCAAGAGATCAGGTTGCCGTATTTCTTCCAAAAATGCTTGATCTGGTCAAGTTGTTCTTGTTCTTCAAGGTCGAGGGCTTTGGCCATGGTGTAGGAATTAATCGGTAAACATCAAGTGGGGGATTGTAGGCTGTGGGCCCAGTCTGCCACTGTGCGCAGAGACTCGGTGCGTTGGGCACCTGCGCCGTCGCGCAGCGATTTGACCGCGACCTGGCCCTGGACCAATTCTTCGGCTCCAAAAACCAGGGCAAAACGCGCTCCTGAGGCGTCGGCTTTTTTGAACTGGGACTTCATGCTGCCCATGCCGTCACCACTGCCGGCGTGCATTTGGGCCGACACGCCACAGGCGCGCAAGTTTTGCAACACCTGCATGGCCACCGGCAAGGCGGCAGCCTCGGGGATGATGGCGTAGACATCGGGGGCCAGATCAGGCAAGGCCTCGCTCTGCTCCTTGATGAGTTCGAGCACGCGCTCAACCCCCAAAGCCCAGCCCACAGCGGGTGCGGGCTTGCCGCCGACCTGCTCAATCAGATAGTCATAACGACCACCGCCGCAAATGGTGCCTTGCGAGCCCAGGCTGGTGGTGATGAACTCGAACACCGTGAGGTTGTAGTAATCCATGCCGCGCACCAAACGCGGGTTGATGCTGTAGGCCACGCCGTTGGCGTCCAAAATCGCCTTGACCGCGTTGAAGTGGGCCAAAGACGCCTCGCCCAAAAAGTCGAGCAAACGGGGCGCGGATTCGACCACGCTTTGCATGGCCGGGTTTTTGGTGTCCAGAATCCGCAGCGGGTTGCTGTGCAGGCGGCGCTTGGCTTCTTCGTCGAGCACATCGCTGTGTTTTTCGAGGTGGGTGATCAGCGCGGCGCGGTGCGCTTGGCGTTCAGCCGGCTGGCCCAGGCTGTTGAGTTCCAAGCGCACGTCTTTGAGGCCCAACACCTTCCAAAGGTCATTGGCCAGCAAGATGAGCTCGGCATCCACTTCAGCACCACCGAAACCCAGCACCTCAGCGCCAATCTGGTGGAATTGGCGGTAGCGGCCGCGCTGCGGGCGCTCGTGGCGGAACATGGGGCCCATGTAATACAGGCGCTTGCCACCTTCGTACAGCAGGTTGTGCTCGACCACCGAACGCACCAAACCGGCCGTGCCCTCGGGGCGCAGGGTCAGTTGCTCACCGTTCAAGCGGTCTTCAAAAGAGTACATCTCCTTTTCGACGATGTCGGTCACCTCGCCCAAGCCCCGGACAAACAAAGCCGTGGGCTCGACGATGGGCAGGCGCACATTGCGGTAGGCGTAACGCGCCATCAGCCCTCGCACCTGACCCTCCAGCCACTCCCAACGCGCCGAATCGGGCGGCAGGATGTCGTTCATGCCCTTGACACCCACCAACTTCTGGGCCTTGGCCGTTTTTTCGACTTTGGGGGTGTTTTCTTTCACCGTTTCGCTCATTTTTTCTCAGCAGATCCTGAACCAAAACGGTTCTCAATGTAGTTTTCAACCAGCACCTGAAACTCTTGCGCAATGCCTTCGCCTCGCAGCGTCAGGCGCTTTTCGCCGTCAATGAAGACGGGGGCAGCAGGGGCTTCACCCGTGCCTGGCAGACTGATGCCAATGTCGGCGTGTTTGCTCTCCCCCGGGCCATTCACGATGCAGCCCATGACCGCGACCTTGAGGCTCTCCACCCCGGGGTAGCGCACGCGCCACACGGGCATCTGGGCGCGCAAAAAGTCGTCGATTTGCTTGGCCAGCTCTTGAAAGGTGCTGCTGGTGGTGCGGCCGCAACCGGGGCAAGCCGTCACGCTGGGTACAAAAATGCGCAGGCCCAGAGATTGCAAAATTTCAGAGGCAATGACCACCTCTTGCGTGCGGGCTTCGCCCGGCTGCGGGGTGAGCGACACACGGATGGTGTCGCCGATGCCCTCTTGCAGCAGCACCGACAAGGCCGCAGCCGAAGCCACGGTGCCCTTGGTGCCCATGCCCGCTTCGGTCAAACCCAAATGCAAAACGTAGTCGGTTCTGCGGCCAAGCTCGCGGTAAACGGAGATCAAATCCTGAACGCCAGACACTTTGCAAGACAGCGTGATTTGGTCGCCCGACAAACCCATTTCCTCTGCGCGCTGTGCAGATGAAATGGCCGAAGAAATCAAAGCCTCGTACATCACTTGGCGGGCTTCCCACGGCGCTGCACGCTGGCTGTTCACATCCATCAGTTCAGCCAAAAGGTCTTGGTCAAGACTGCCCCAATTCACACCAATACGGATGGGCTTGTTCCAACGCATGGCCGCTTCGATCATCTGACCAAACTGCACATCGCGCTTATCTCCCTTGCCGACGTTGCCGGGGTTGATGCGGTATTTGGACAACGCTTCGGCGCACGCAGGGTAATCGGTCAGCAGGCGGTGGCCGTTGTAATGGAAGTCACCGATCAGCGGCACGTCGATGCCCATTTTGTCGAGTTGATCGCGAATGAGCGGGACCGCCTCGGCAGCTTCAGGGGTGTTGACGGTGATGCGGACCATCTCAGAGCCCGCGATCGCCAACTCCTTGACTTGGATGGCCGTGCCAATGACATCCACGGTGTCCGTGTTGGTCATGGATTGCACGCGGACAGGTGCCCCACCGCCCACGGTGACCACTTTGGAGCCCCAAACCACATTCGATTGCCGACTGACTCGCTTGAGGGGTTTGGCAATTTCAATCGGACCTGCCGATGACGAAGTCAAAACCAAAGACATGATTACTCCTTCACTTCAAACCGTGCCACGGCAACTTGGGTGTGTGGCTTCAAATCAAAAGGCGCGCCGCGCAAGGTGACACTGACCGATTGGGCGCGGCCAACCACCACGCGGACTGGCAAGGGGCTTTCAATCCGTGTGGTCTCACCAGCCTTCAAAACACCGCTCCAAACCACTGCATTTTGAGCGTCACGCAGTTCCAGCCAGCTTTCAGCAGAGGCCGAAAAAACCCATGGTACAGAGTTTGCCGACTTGGGCAAGACAGCCACGCCGGGGCTGTTGGTGTCTGAGGTCAGATTAGGCAAGACGGATGCAGGCACCGAGGGGGGCATCAAAGTGCCTGTTGGGCTCAATGGGACCACAGGTACTGGCACAGAAACCGAATTCGCGCTCAGTTGAGACGGCAATATCTGGACTTCTTGGGTCACTTCGGCAGGCGAATCGGGGCTTGCCCAAGGGAGTTTGACCCCATCCAACCAAGTCCATTGAAGCGGCGAAGGCATCCAAACAAATGACAAGGTCAGGGCCAACAACAAGGCCCCCAAACCGAAAACTTTCAGCGAGGCACGGGCCTGCAAGGACTCGCTTTTGCTCAATCTCGCTTGTAAGGGTGCCTTAGCTTGAAGCATGTGCTTGCCGGCTTCGAGCTGCCCTGATGGGCGCGGCAAAAGCGCCAAAACGGAGGCCGGATCGATATTCAGTTGCCGGCACACGCTGGCGGCCAAACCACGGTAAAAAACCGGCCCTTTGTTGGGATCGAACTCATTGGCTTCAAGTGCTTCCAACTGCCGCACAGGCACTTTGAGGTTCACCGACAAAACCGCCACATGCACACCCGCCTTGAGTCTGGCCTCACGCAGCATTTGACCGGCCGACAAGATCGGAGGGTTCTCAGATTCGGAATGGCTGGTCATGCGATCACTCCTGGTTTGCGCGGGATGGATAAGGCACCAAAGGCACAACACGCTGTTGGGCCATACGGGACTGAACCTGGGTGCGGTCCTTCACATCGCCAGCCAACTGCCCACACGCAGCGTCAATGTCATCGCCCCGAGTTTTGCGAACCGTGGTCACCAGTCCAGCGTCTTGAAGCTGCTTAGCAAAGGCCTGCACGCGGGCGTGGGGCGAGCGCAGCAAACCCGAGGCCGGGAATGGGTTGAAAGGAATCAGGTTGAACTTGCAACGCAGTCCTTGGCGGGCGTGCTTTTGCACAAGATCGATCAATTGGCTGGCATGCTCAGCTTGGTCATTGACACCATCCAGCATGCAGTATTCAAAAGTGATGAAGTCTCTGGGGGCATGGGCCAAGTAGCCGATACACGCTTGCATGAGTTCATCGAGCGGGTATTTGCGGTTGAGCGGCACCAAGTTGTCGCGCAGCGCATCGTTGGGTGCGTGCAAAGAAACCGCCAGAGCCACAGGGCAATCGGTCGATAGGCGCTCGATCATGGGCACCACACCCGAGGTGGAGACCGTGACGCGGCGGCGCGACAGGCCATAACCGTGGTCATCGAGCATGGCGCGCAAAGCAGGCACCAAGACCGTGTAGTTTTGCAAGGGCTCGCCCATGCCCATCATCACCACGTTGGAGATGACCCGATCGGATGTGTTCAGGTGCTTGCGCAAAAAATGTTCAGCAAACCACAACTGCGCCAGGATCTCACCCGTCGTCAGGTTGCGGCTGAATCCTTGGTGGCCAGTGGAGCAAAAGCGACAACCGACAGCACAGCCGGCCTGCGAAGAAATGCACAAGGTGCCCCGGTCGTCTTCGGGGATGAACACCGACTCAATGGCGTTGCCATCACCGACATCAAAAAGCCACTTGATGGTGCCGTCGGACGAGATGTGTTGACTGATCACAGGCAACGCCGAAATGTGCGCATGAACCTGAAGCTTTTGGCGCAGCGACTTGGCCAAGTCGCTCATTTGATCGAAATCCGCAGCGCCCCGCTGGTGAATCCAGCGGAACAACTGGGTGGCCCTGAAACGCTTTTCGCCCAGCCCCTCACAAAAAACGGCCAAACCATCCAGATCAAATTCGAGAAGGTTGGCCGTCATGGGGTTGGGGGACGGGCTAGGGCCGCAACGCGATCAGCGTGCGTAGACGTTCAGACCAGCAAAGAAGAACGCGATTTCTACAGCAGCTGTTTCAGGGGCGTCAGAGCCGTGAACGGCGTTGGCGTCAATGCTGTCGGCGAAGTCGGCGCGGATGGTGCCAGCGTCGGCTTTCTTGGGATCGGTAGCGCCCATCAGATCGCGGTTTTTGGCAATCGCGTTCTCGCCTTCGAGGACTTGAATCATCACCGGGCCGGAGATCATGAAATCCACCAAGTCTTTGAAGAAAGGACGGGCCTTGTGTACGCCATAAAACTGCTCGGCTTCGCCGCGCGACAGGTGCACCATCTTGGCAGCGACCACTTTGAGGCCAGCAGCTTCAAAACGGGCATAGATTTGGCCGATGACGTTCTTGGCAACGGCGTCGGGCTTGATGATGGAGAGAGTGCGTTCGATGGCCATGA
>CANGZO010000004.1 GCA_947458305.1 Comamonadaceae bacterium | reverse complement strand
TAGGCAGCGTAGACGGAATTAGTCTCGCTCATATTTCGCTGACCTCCGTTCCCCTCAGGGAAACATTAGTTGGTTGAGAATTACCTTCCGCGACACGGCTGAACCGGTTGGCGGATGCGACTGTGGCATGGGAAGGGCCTGAGTACAGCGTGCATTGTGCCACGCCTTGTCCAACCGTCAACTGACAGACCGCATGAAAGGCAGTAGCTTTAGATACAAAAAACCCCGCCAAAGCGGGGCTGGAGAGATCAGGCCTTGACCAGTTCCATGATCTGTTGCAAAGCTGCCGGATCGTCCATGGTGGTGAGGTCGCCGGGGTCACGTCCCTCGGCCACCGCCTGAATGGCGCGGCGCAACAACTTGCCGCTGCGCGTCTTGGGCAAGGCCGAGACAAAGAACACGCGCGATGGTCGTGCCACTGCGCCCAGTTGACTGTCCACCACCTTCATGACTTCGCCTTCCAGTTTGAGGCGTGCCGCCGCATCGGTCAGACCCGAGGTGTCTTTGGCGATGGCAAAGGCCATGGCCACTTGCCCTTTGAGCTGATCGGCCACACCCACCACCGCCACTTCGGCCACATTGGGGTGGCTGGAAATGCTTTCTTCGATCTCGCGTGTGCCCAAGCGGTGTCCGGCGACGTTGATGACGTCGTCGGTGCGGCCCAGAATGAAGAAATACCCGTCTTCGTCGCGCACCGCCCAGTCGAAGGTGCTGTAGACCAGCTTGTTCGGCACGGTCTTCCAGTAGGTTTTGACAAAACGCGCGTCATCGCCCCAGATGGTTTGCAGGTTGCCGGGTGGCAGCGGGCCTTCAATGGTCAACACACCCTTTTGGTTGGCACCGGTGAGTTCTTCACCTGTTTGGTCGTCAACCAGTTTGACGTTGTAGCCATAAATGGCTTTGCCGGGCGAGCCAAACTTGCTGGGCGCTTTTTCCACGCCATTGCAAATGCTCAAAATTGGCCAGCCTGTTTCGGTCTGCCAGTAGTTGTCGATGATGGCTTTGCCGTTCAGGCCTTCTGAAATCCACTTGGCGGTGGGCTCATCCAAGGGCTCGCCCGCCAAAAACAGCGCTTGCAGGCTGGACAGGTCGTACTTGGTCAGCAGCGCAGGGTCCTGCTTTTTGAGCACCCGAATGGCCGTGGGGGCGCTGAACATGACGTTGACCTTGTACTTTTCAACCAGGCTCCACCAGATGCCGCCGTCTGGACGGATCGGCAAACCTTCATAAAGGATGGTGGCCATGCCGCCGATCAATGGGCCGTAAATGATGTAGCTGTGTCCCACCACCCAGCCGATGTCGCTGGTACAGAAAAACGTGCCGCCGGGTTTGCCTTCAAAGACATGGGGCATGCTGGCGGCCAAGGCCACGGTGTAGCCCCCGGTGTCACGTTGCACGCCCTTGGGCTTGCCGGTGGTGCCTGAGGTGTAGAGGGTGTAGCTGGGATGGGTGGACTCGACCCACTCGCAGGGCACCACCGCATCCATGTGCTTGGCGCGCTCAGTGGCGTAATCCAGATCGCGGCCCGCCACGGGTGTGAAAGCCGCCAATTGGCGGTCCACCATGATGACTTTGGCGGGTTTGTGCGCCGAGAGCTTGATGGCGTCGTCCAGCAGTGGCTTGTAAGGCACCACCTTACCCCCACGCGAACCGGCGTCGGCGCTGATGATGACCTTGGGCGAGGCGTCTTCGATGCGGGTGGCCAACGAATGAGAGGCAAAACCACCAAACACCACAGAATGGATGGCGCCCAGGCGCACGCAGGCCAACATGGCGAAAGCGGCTTCGGCGATCATGGGCATGTAAATCAACACGCGGTCGCCCTTGACCACGCCCTGGTCTTGCAAGATGGCGGCCATGCGCTGCACCTCGGCGTGCAGTTCACGGTAGGTGTAGGTTTTTTCTGTGTCGGTTTCGGTGGACACAAAGATCAAAGCGGGCTGGTCGGCCCGCTCGGCCAGGTGGCGGTCCACCGCGTTGTGACACAGATTGGTTTCGCCACCCACGAACCATTTGGCGAACGGCGGGTTGCTGTAATCACAAATTTGCTTCGGCTGGACTTTCCATTCCACCCGTTTGGCATGCTCGGCCCAAAAAGCGTCGCGGTCGTTGATGGACCGCGCGTGAAAATCAGCAAAATTGCCCATGAAAATCTCCTGTTTACCGGCGAAGTCAAAAATTTTTAAAGGGTGGTGAGCGCCAGCCACTCTTCTTCTGAATTCATAATTATGAACAAAGGACTTGCAACAAGCTGACTCAAAGACTCATTTGAATAGTCTTTGCAGCAGCTTGAAGTCCGGGTGCTCGGCGGTGCGGATCCATTCAAAAGCCACCATTTCTGCGGTCACCAATTCAGCCCCCGCCCCAGCCAAACGGTCATAAGCGGCATCACGGTTGCGCTCGGTGCGAGAACTGCAGGCATCCGTGACCACCCACACTTCAAATTCATCCTCCAACAAATCCAGTGCCGTTTGCAACAAGCAAACATGGGCCTCACAACCCGCCAAAACAATGGTTTGACGCTCTTGCGCGGCGGAATGTGGTTTTTGCAAATGGCGCGGCAGGCTGCGGGCGTTGCCACGGGGTGCTTGGGGTGTCTCAGGCTTCAACCACTCCCCAAGCCCTTCTTCGACCGCGCTGAAATGCATTTTGGCCAAAACCTGACGGCAGTGGCTGCGGATTTCGGGGGGCATCTCACCCAAGCGAGACGGGTTTTGCTCGGTGCCCCAAATGGGCAACTCCAAAGCTTTGGCCAAGGTGGCCAGCCGCGCCGCATTGGCCCAAACCGCTTCGGCGTCCAGCATGGCGGGCTTCAAGCGGGCTTGAAAATCCACCAACACCAACTGACTCTCATCCGCTTGCATCAACATCATTTGTCCTCGAAAAATAATGGATGGATTGTCGCAGCTCCACCCAGCGTCTCAGCAGCGCATTGCACGCACAAGGCCAAAGCTGGACAGGTGCAAGAATCCAGATCCGTTATGCTCGGAGGATATGCGATGGAAGTTCCTATTTTTGCTGAGCTTGTTTTTAAGCGCCCCGTCATGGTCCGCCCCTTCTGATGAAGCTGTGGTCAACGCGCCGGCGGACAAACGCTTGGTCTCGCAAATCACAGGTCAATTGAATTTGGCCAAAGACAAGGCCAGTGACCAAGCCACAGGCATGGTCGTTCAGGCCATGAGCCTTTTGGGCGTGCCTTACCGCCGTGGCGGCAACACCGAAAGTACAGGATTTGACTGCAGTGGTTTTGTGCGTCACTTGTACGAAAAATCAGTTGGACGCCTCTTGCCGCGTCGCGCCGAGGAGCAAGCCCGCGCCACCCAAGTGATTGCCAAAGAAGAACTCAAACCCGGTGACTTGGTCTTCTTCAACACCATGCGCCGGGCCTTCAGCCATGTGGGCATTTATGTGGGCGATGGCCAGTTCATTCACTCGCCCCGCGCCGGCAAATCGGTACAGGTCGAAGACATGCGCAGCGCTTACTGGCAAAAACGCTTCAACGGCGCACGCCGCGTACCCTTGGACAGCGAAAACGCCAAACCATGAAAACCCAAATTGACCACCTGGTGGTGATGGCCCCCTCTTTGGATGTGGGGGTGCAATGGTGCGAAGACACCTTGGGCATCACCCCTTCTGCCGGTGGCGAACACGAAAAATACGGCACCCACAACCGCCTGTTCAAGATCGCCACGCCCCAATACCCTTTGGCCTACTTTGAGATCATCGCCATCAACCCAGAGGCCGTGATTCCCAAACGCCTACAGGTCACGCGCTGGTTTGACATGGACGACTTGGCCCTGCAAAAAACCATCGCCCAAGAGCCTCGCTTGGTGCACTTTGTCAGCAGCACCGACGACATCAAGGCCGCCCGTCACGCATTGCGCACCCAGGGCATCGAACGTGGGCAAATCGTGCATGCCAGCCGAAAATCGAGCAAGGGCATGCTCCACTGGCAAATCACCGTGCGTGAAGACGGAGAGCGTCTTTTCAACGGCTGCCTGCCCACGTTGATTCAATGGGGCAAACCCGACGCCGTTGAACCTTTGCGCTTGCACCCGCGCAACAGCTTGCCTCGCTCGGGAGTGACCTTGCAAAGCCTGACGGTTCACCACCCCAGCAGCGCCAAACTGCAGACCGCCATGGATGCCGTTGGCCTGACGGGTGTTGAAGTGGTGAATGGACCCGTCAACTTGGTGGCCACCTTGCAGACGCCCAAGGGTTTGGTGCAACTGCAAAGCTTGGGCGCTTGATCAGCCCTCTTCGGGCAAGGTGGCCAACAGGGCCATGCCCACCGACATCACCGCCGCCGTCAGCCACAACGCCCCCTTGAAACTGCCTGTGGCCTGTGCCATGGCGCCGGCCACAACTGGCGCCAGCATTTGTGCAGAGCCATAACTCAAAGTCAGACGCGCCATGGCTTTGCCCGGGTTATGGGGCGCACGCCGCCCCACCAAAGCCAAGGTCAGGCTCACGATACCGATGAAGGTGGCGCCATAACCCACAGCACCGACCAATGCTGCAAACAATGAACCTGACAAGGCTGGCAACACAATCGATACGGTTTGAAGGCCAAACGCCAACAAGAGGGCCCGAATATCGCCCAAACGGCGTGCCACCAAATCCCACAAAAAGACCGCAGGCATGGCCGCCAAGCCCACCAAGCCCCAAACCAGAGCGCCCTGCCCAGCCAGGGCCGGTTCGCGCTCAACAATCGCCACCGTGAATGTGGCACTGATGACATAGCCCCAACCGGCAGCAAAGTAGCTCAAGCCCATGGTCCACAACCAACGCCTTGACACCCCAGGCGGCGCATGCGCCTGCGCTTGGGGCACGGGCACGGGGGGCACCGGGGGCCGCCACAGCCAAGCAGGCACAAAAAACAACAAGCCCAAACCTGTAAATGCCAGCCACTGGTCAGACCAGAGGGTCCAAATGTCTGACAAGACCCACGCGCCCAGCGCAGACACCACAATGCCCAAGCCTAAACCGATGAAGTAAACCCCCAACTCTGGCCGGCGACCGTGGCGCATCAACCAACCCAGCACCAAGCCTGAACCCAGCAGCATGCCGGTGGCACTGCACAACCCGCCTATAAAACGCCACAAACCCCAAGCAGGTAACCAACTCGACAAAGCCATCGCCCCAGTGGTGAGCAATGCCATCCAAAGGCCTGCGCTGTAAAAACGGTGACGCCAGCGCACATCGTCCATCCAAGCTGCCACCATGGCGCCCACGATGTAACCGGCGTAATTGATGGCGGCCAACCCCCCTGCTGCGGTATCGTTCAAGCCGGTTTGCATTTGCATGGCTGGTAACAAAGGCGTGTACACGAACCTGGCCAGACCAATGGTCAAAACCAAACCGCAAATACCGCCCAGCATGACTTGCCAAGCCTGTAAGGGTCGCGTTGGCGTGAATGTGGGAGAAGTGGTCATGCCCATAGGTTAACGTGAGATTTTGGTTTGAAGCCCAAAGGACTGGGCTTGCACACGCCCTCTGGCAAGACCTGATTGGCGTCACTCAGACGACAGCACACAAGGCCAGTGCAGGGTTTACACCCTGCCACAGGCCTGAGCACAACCCTAAAGTGAACCTCACATTAAAAGGAGACCGCCATGACTCACCCTCACCTGTCCGATCAATCCGGCACCAATTCCCGCAAGACCATGAAAGGCCAAATGGCCTCACCCCTTCGCCGCAGCCTTGGCTTGCTGGTGCTGAGTCTGGGGGCTTTGTGTGCCACAGGCGCCTCAGCGCAAGCCTTTCCCAACAAACCCTTGCGCTTGGTGGTCACCTTCCCGCCGGGGGGGGCGCCGGATATTTTGGCCCGACTTTTCAGCGAAAAAGCCCAACTGGGATTTCCTGTGGTCATCGACAACCGTCCTGGCGCAGGCGGCAACATCGGCGCGGACAACGTGGCCAAGTCGCCCGGCGATGGGCACACCATCGTCATGGGCACAGTCGGAACACACTCCATCAACGGTGCGCTTTACGAAAAAATGCCCTACGACATGGTCAAGGACTTCAGCCCCATCTCCTTGATCGCTTCGGCCCCCAATTTGCTGGTGGTGAACAACGCCCTGCCCGTCAAAAACGTGCCCGAACTCATTGCCTACATGAAGGCCAACCCCAACAAGTTGTCGTTTGGCTCCCCTGGCATTGGCACCTCGGTGCACGTCTCGGGTGAATTGTTCAAGTCGCTCACGGGCACCAGCATGACGCACGTGCCCTACAAAGGCCGTCAATTTGCCATTCCCGACTTGGTGGGCGGCAGCATCCAGGTCATGTTTGACAACATGCCTTCGGCCTTGCCCATGGCCAAAGAGGGCAAAATTCGCGCTTTGGCTCAAACCACGGCCAGACGATCACCCGCTGCGCCCGATGTGCCCACAGTGGCCGAGTCCGTGCCAGGCTTTGAAGCCACCACTTGGTTTGCCTTGTTTGCACCCGCCAACGTGCCACGGCCCGTGATCGACCGCTTGAACGCCGAGGTGCTGCGTGTGTTCAGACTGCCCGATGTGCAAGAACGCCTGAAAACACTGGGACTGGATGCGATCTTGTCCAGCCCCGATGAACTGGCGCGTTATCAAGCCAGCGAAATCACCAAGTGGGCCAAAGTAGTCAAAGACTCGGGGGCCAAGGCCGAATGATCTGGCCAAACCAGCAGGCTCCCGTGCAAACACTCGGTTAACCTGGCTGGTTATCAGCCCTCAAGCCACAATGCCTTGATCGCGCAGGGCCTTGATTTGCGCAGCACTCAGGCCCATGCTGGCCAATACCGCATCGCTGTCTTGGCCAACGCCGGGTGCATTGCGGCGATGCCCACCGGGCGTGCGTGACAGCTTGGGCACGATGCCCGGCACCATCAAATCACTGCCATCGTCCATGCGCACGGTTTGCAACATGTCACGCGCTTGGTAATGCGGGTCTTGCGCAATGTCGGCCACGGTGTAGATGCGCCCGGCCGGCACACTGGCGCGGTCTAGGGCCGCCAGCACCTCGTCCACCGTGTGCTGCGCAGTCCAATGGCCAATCACACCGTCGATTTCTGCCACACGGGCCACGCGCCCCGTGTTGTCTTTCAGTGCGGGGTCTTGGGCCAAGTCGTCGCGGCCGATTTCGGCCATCAGGCGTTTGAAGATGCTGTCGCCATTGCCCGCAATCAGGGCGTAGCCGCCATCCTTGCACAGGTAGGCGTTGCTCGGCGCAATACCGGGCAATGCACTACCCGCAGGTCCTCGCACCGCGCCAAAGGCGCTGTACTCGGGCAGCAGGCTTTCCATGCAGTTGAACATGGCCTCGTACAACGCCACGTCGATCACTTGCCCACGGCCCGAAGTCTGGCGCTCGTGCAAGGCCAGCAAAATGCCAATCACGCCGTGCAAAGCCGCCAGGGTGTCACCCAGACTGATGCCCACCCGCACCGGCACCCGGCCCGGCTCGGCCGTGAGGTGGCGGATGCCACCCATGGCCTCGCCCACCACACCAAAACCCGGGCGGTCTCGGTAAGGGCCGGTCTGACCATAGCCGCTCACGCGCAGCATGATCAGGCGGGGGTTGAGCGCCAGTAAATCGTCAGGCCCCAAGCCCCATTTTTCCATCGCGCCAGGGCGGAAGTTTTCAATCAGCACATCGCTCTCGGCGGCCAACTGGCGGACGATGTCCTGAGCAGCAGGTTGCTTGAGGTCGAGCGCCAAAGACTGCTTGTTGCGCGACTGCACCTGCCACCACACCGAGGTGCCGTCTTTCATCAAGCGCCATTGGCGCAAGGGATCGCCCGAGCCGGGCGGCTCGATCTTGACCACATCGGCCCCAAAGTCGGCCAAGGTTTTGGCGGCAAAAGGCCCGGCAATCAGCTGGCCCAGTTCAAGAACTTTGAGACCAGCCAGCGGGCCAGTGGAGGGTAAAAAAGCTTTGGCGGTGGTCATGGTTTGGCAAAGTCAGCATCCACCCAGGCTTGGGCAGTTTGTCGATTGAACTTGAACCCGGCTGCGACCTTGACCTCGGCCAGGGCATCGCCGCCTTCGTCCTGCGCACTCAGCATGGCGTAGGGGTTGTCTTCGTCGGGCACGATGCGCAGCAAGACCGTCACCCGGCTGTCTTTGCCGTTGACGGTCAAGCTCTGGTTCAATTGTGCGTGCAGCTGCTGCTCGCTGCGGCGCAAAAACTCGCTGGCCGTTTTCACCAAGGTGATGAAAGCCGAGCCATCCAACGGCTTGGGGTTCTTTTTGTCACGCCCCATGGTCCAGGGGCCCACCAAGGCGGGCTCAGACTCACCGTCTTTGTACATGGCCACAGCCCAACCATCGTCCTCGTCATTTTTGATGACTTGGGCAGTCCACTGCTCGTTTTGCCAGCGGCGGGGCTCTTGGACCAGCGGCTGGTTTTGCATGTTTGGGGTATCGTTGTTCATCGTCTGGGGCATTCAAATCAAGCGCCGATCATGCCTCAAGGCCGCAGGTGCAATGCCAGCACCAGCACCTGGCTGGCCCCCTGCTCGCGCAAAAGTGCGGCCGCCACAGTGGCCGTCCAGCGAGTGCGCACATCGGTGGCCACCAGCAGCACCGGTCCGGCAGGCATTGCGGTATCAGCTGCCAGCCGAATGGCCGACTCCAAGTGTGCCACCACCGGGGTCGATGCCGCGTCATCCGGCGCGGGGCCACCAGTCCAACTGAACACGTCAAGCAGTGGCAACCGGCCCTTTTGGGCAATGTGTTCGGCCACGCGCCGGTTCAAAACCATCTCTGGCGCAGGCATCGGCACCACACACACCGGGCGGGCGGGCCAGGTCTTGGTCCAGCGCCCGAGCAAGGCCAAGGCACCGGCCAGCAGCTCAGGTGGCACATCGCCTGAGCTTGCAAATTCCCCGCGCGTGGCCAAGCGCAGCGCCTGCAACTCGGCCACCCAACCCGGATCGTCGGCAAAGGCAACAGCGCGGCCCACATCAAAACCCCGGATCGCGCCTTTGCGCCCCACCCCGTTGGGCCAGCGTTTGCGCGGCTCGATGTCCACGTCCATGCCGCGCAAGAAATCACGCGCCGCGATCAATTTGTCTTGAGACGGCGTGAAGCCCGGAAACGGCAAATGCCCGGTGCACACCGAGCAACGCCCACAGGGCGTGGGCGAAGGGTCGTCCAGCGCGGTTTGCAAATACGCCATCAAACACCCCGCACCCAGAGCGTACTGGCGCATGATGCCCGCCTCTTGCTGGCGCACCTGGGCCAGCGCGGTCCATTTGGCCGTGTCGTGCTCATACGGCACGTCCGTTGCGCGCCAAGTGGGGCCGTCTTTGTCCACCACGCCCTCGACCGCCAGAATTTTGAGCAGTGCCTCCAGCCGCCCTCGGCGAACGCCCGTGTCGGCTTCAATCTCCAGCAAGGTGCGGCCGTCGTTACCCAAGCTGAGCAAGACCTTGTCGGCCGTTTGCGGGTCAGGAATGGACGCGGTGGCAAAGTAATCCCAAATCCGTTCATCGGCATCGGACGGCAGCAACACCCCTTCGGCATGCGCCACCGCCCTGCCCGCACGCCCCACCTGCTGGTAATAGGCCACCGGGGTCGAGGGCGAGCCCACATGCACACAAAACCCAAGGTCCGGTTTGTCGTAACCCATGCCCAGCGCCGAGGTGGCCACCACCGCCTTGACCTGGTTGTGGCGCAAACGCTCCTCCACTTTCAGGCGCGTGTCGGCGTCGGTCTGACCGCTGTAGGCGTCCACCACGTGGCCACAACTGCGCAAAAACGCCGTGAGCCGCTCGGCCTCGGCCACCGTCAGCACATACACAATGCCCGAGCCGGGCAGTTGCTCCAGCGCATCGGCAATCCAGGCGTAGCGCTGCAAGGGTGACAAACCCGGCACCACCGACAGCGTGAGCGAGGTGCGGGCCAGCGTGCCGCGAAACGTCACTGTGCTCTCGCCCAACTGCTTGCCAATGTCCAGCGTGACCCGCTCGTTGGCCGTGGCAGTGGTGGCCAACACGCTGGCCGTGGGTGTGGACAGCAGCGCCCGCGCCAGCCTCTGGTAGTCGGGCCTGAAGTCAAAACCCCAATCGCTGATGCAATGCGCCTCGTCGATCACGATCAGGCCCACCCGGGCCAGCAAAGCGCCCAGCCGCGCCGCAAACCGCGGGTTGCCCAAGCGTTCTGGCGAGACCAGCAGCACGTCGATGGCGTCCTCGTCCAGCCGCTGGAACACCTCGTCCCAATCATCGATGTTGGTGGAGTTCACCGTGGCCGCCTTCAGGCCCGCGCGCTCGGCGGCGCTGACTTGGTCGCGCATCAGCGCCAGCAAGGGCGAGACCACCAGCGTGGGGCCCGCACCCGTGCTGCGGATGGCGTGTGTAGCCGCCCAGTACACCGCCGACTTGCCCCAACCCGTGGCCTGCACCACCAAAACCCGCGAAGCGGGCTGCAGCACCGCATGCACCGCGTCCACCTGGTCGGCACGCGGCACCGCACCCGGCCCGGCCAGGCGGGCCAGGATGGTGTGCATGTGGACTTGCGCAAAATCGCGGTCTTCAGGTGGGTGAATGTGCATGTCGATCTCCCTCAGATTTTGTTTGAGGCATTTTGCGACCAAGTTGACTCGTCTGGAAGTCAACGACAATCACCATCTTTACATCTGGTCTTCTTCGGCTTTTTATGGCGATTCAATGGTTTCCCGGTCACATGCACCTCACGCGCAAAGCGATTGGGGAGCGCATCAAAGACATTGACGTCGTCATTGAGATGTTGGACGCCCGCCTGCCGGGGTCGAGTGCCAACCCGATGCTGGCCGATCTGATCGAAGGCAAACCTGCCCTCAAAATATTGAGTAAGCAAGACTTGGCCGACCCAGTACAAACCGCCGCATGGCTGGCGCACTACAACGCTCTGCCCGGCGTCAGCGCTTTGGGCATGGACACCAGTGTGGTGTCACCTGCCAAAGCCTTGATCGATGCCAGCCGCCAGTTGGCCCCCAACCGGGGCGGCATGGTCAAGCCCATGCGCGTGCTGATTTGCGGCATTCCCAACGTGGGCAAGTCGACGTTGATCAACACCCTCAAAGGCAAACGCGCCGCCAAAACCGGCGACGAAGCGGGCGTGACCAAACTGGAACAGCGCATCACCCTGGCCGATGACTTTTATTTGTACGACACCCCTGGTGTGCTGTGGCCGCGCATCATCGTGGAGCAAAGCGGCTTCAACTTGGCCGCCAGCGGCGCGATTGGCGTGAACGCGTTTGATGAAGAGGTGGTGGCGCTGGAATTGCTGAACTATCTGATCCTCCATTACCCGCAAGCCATCACCGAGCGCTACAAAGTGCAGGACGTGGCCAGCCACACCGACGAGACCTTGCTGGAGGCCATTGCCCGCTACCGCGGCGCGATCCAAAGTGGCGGGCGGGTCAATACCACCAAAGCCGCTGAAATCGTGATCCACGACTTCCGGTCTGCCGCTTTGGGGCGTCTGACTCTGGAGACACCGGAAGAATTTGCCATTTGGCTGGCCGAAGGCAAAAAAGCCGATGCCGAACGGTCGGAGCGAAAAGGGGTCCGTCAAAAAGCCAAGAAGGCCATGAAAAACTGAGCCCACCATGAACGCCCAAAAACCTACCCCTGACAAAGAGGCCATCGCTTTATTGCCCGAATTTGAGCGTTTGGGGCTCGACCGCATCACCTTGGTGTGCACCGGGGCTCAAGCCCGTCAAGCGCAAGACCAATTGTGCAAAGCAAAGGCATGGGGGTTTGACACCGAGTCCAAACCGACCTTCAAGGTGGGCGAGCAGTCCGATGGCCCACACATTTTGCAGCTGTCCACGTCGGAGCGGGCTTGGGTGTTTCAGCTGCATGAGCCCGAGTGCCGCCGCGTGGCGGGCGAGCTGCTGGCTTTAGAAGGCGTGGCCAAAGCCGGGTTTGGCCTGGGCGACGACCGCAAACGCATCGTGCACAAACTGGGCATCAAGCCTCAAGGCATTCTGGAACTCAACACCATCTTTCGCGAACGCGGTTACCGCAAAGACATGGGCGTCAAAGGCGCAGTGGCGGTGTTGTTCAACCAACGCTTCATCAAGTCCAAAAAAGCCGCGACCAGCAATTGGGCCAACGCCCGACTGAGCGAGGCGCAATTGGTTTACGCAGCCAACGATGCCTATGCGGCCATTCGGGTTTGGCAAGCGCTGGACTTGTGAAGCGGCCAGCCCTGCAGACGGTCGGTCAGCTGGGGCTTGTCACATCACCGCAGGGGGACTTCAGCCGCCAAAAGGCAAAGAAGAGTGGTGCACCACGATGCGCAGCTTGCCAGCCGTGTCTTTCACGTAGGTCCATGTCTTGTCCACAGTGGTGACCTTGCCAGCCTTGTCGGTGATCATCACATGGCCCATGCTGCTGGCCGAGTTGCCCGCAATGAAAATGGCCGCGTTTTTGGACTCACAAGCTGTCCAGCCGTTGAGTGCAAAACCTTTGTCTTTTGGAAAGTTGGTGTCACCGCCCACAAAGTAAGCCAGCGCGCCAGCGCGGGTGGTGCGAAAGGTCTGTGGTGCGACCGTCAAAGTGGGTTTGAACAATACAGTGCCCATTTGGTAGCCATAAGCGGCGTCAATCACTTGTTCAGCCATAGCTTTGGCTGCGGCCTGGCCCTTGCTGGCACCGGTTTGGCTGATGTCCACCAAGGCTTTGCACCAAGCCGTTTGGGCACTGCGCACTTCCGCTTCGGTGATGGCTTGGTTGGCCACAACTGTCGCCGAGGCGGCGCTGGACAAGCCCACAAGGGCCAAAGATGCGGCGATGATGCTGAGGGATTTCATGGTGGTGGTTCCGATCATTGAGAATAAAAAGAGCTCTTCAGACAATCCGCATTGATTTGGATGTCAAAAGTAATTAAAAATGATTCATATGAAGGCGCTATAAATCCCAAATGACGATAGTCAGCTCTTCGCATTAACAAGAGATGACACGTGCCTGCAACACATTGCGGACTGTGACAATACAAAAATGTTCAGAAAACAGCTCAGTTGGGTCCTCCTTTTTTTAGCTGCCTGCATTGTTTTGCAGGGCATCGGTGCGGTCTTTGCCTTGCGAGAAGCCGAACGCCAAGTGGTGCGAGGACGCATTGCCAGCGACATTCACCAAGGATTTGTGCAGCTGTCGGCCACCAAACAGCACCTGCGCGCTTGGGTGACCCAACACAAAATCGGCGCAGGAGGGGATCCATCAGCCCGAGAAGCTTTGCTCAACGACATGCAACAAACATTGGACGCTTTGGCAACGCTCGCCCAATCTGCGTCGAATTTGGGCATGGAAGGCAGCGATGGCGAGGAGCAAGTCGCCCGACAAGAAGCTCTAGGAGTCTTGCGAAAAAACGTCAAAACTTTGGGTGAAACGCTGGGACAAGTCAAAACCCTGCCCGCCGACATTCCAGCCCGTTTAGGCTGGGACACTTTGAGTGAGGTATTTGAAAAGTCAGAAGGACGTGATTTGCGTCAGTTGATCGGGCAAAGCATTGTGCGGGAGCGTGCGGCCATGCTCAGAGAGCGTAAAGCCGCCGATGCCACTTTGGCGCGCATCCACTGGCTGTGGATTGGCATGGCCTTTTCTCTGGCCATGTTGGCTTTGGGGGCGACGGTCTATTTTGCGAGGGCCCTGCGCCGCCCCATCGACGAACTGGCCAGAGGAGCACACAAGCTCAGACAAGGAAAACTGCAACACCGCATTCCACTGGATGGACAAGATGAGTTTTCTGACGTGGCCCGAAGCATGAACGCCATGGCCGCAGCCTTGGAAAAACACAGCCAACAAGAAACCGAACAACGCCATCGCCTGGAGTCAGAAGTGCGCGAACGTACCCGCGCCCTGCACGAGGCCAACAAGTCGCTGCAACAAACCGACACGCGCAGACGTCAATTGTTGGCCGACATCAGCCACGAACTGAGAACACCCACCACAGCCATTCGGGGCGAAGCCGAAATCACCCTGCGCGGGGGTGAGCGACCTGCGCCTGAGTACCGCGAAGCATTGCAGCGCATTGTGGCCATTTCGCGCCAACTGGGCTCGGTCATTGACGACTTGTTGGCCATGGCCCGCAGCGACATGGAAACGCTGAGCATCGTGCACCAAACCGTCGACTTGTCTGAGCCCTTGGCCGATGCGCTGTCGCAGGCCAGCGCCTTGGCTGGCGAAAAGGACATCCGGATTGACTGCCCCGAGATGCCAAAGGGTTCGGTCAAGGTCATGGGCGATGCGCAGCGCTTGAGCCAACTGCTTTTGCTGTTGCTGGACAACGCCGTGCGTTATTCTCACCCCAAAGGCACGGTCACGGTTCGCTGGGAACAAAGTCATGAGTTTCCAGCGACGCTGACGCTGCAAGTCACAGACCAAGGAATTGGCATTCCTGCTGAGGAGTTGCATCAGGTCTTTGACCGGCACTTTCGCGGCAGTCTGGCCCGTTTGCACCGGGCAGCGGGCAGTGGCTTGGGGCTTCCCATTGCCAAGGCCTTGGTATTGGCCCACAGCGGCAGCTTGACGCTGCAAAGCCCTGCCGATGAAACGCAGTGTGCCGGAACTTGCGTCGTTTTGCAGTTGCCCTTGTTGACACGTCCCGCAGCACAATCATTTTCCAAAGCTGAGCCATGAACATCATCCTGATCGAAGATGACCCGAGAATTGCCGACTTTTTGCAACGCGGCCTGAGGGCCGAGGGCCTTCAGGTTCAGCGCGCTGCCACCGGACCTGAAGGCTTGGCTTTGGTGCTGGAGACTGCAAGGCAAACCAAGGTCGAGGCCTCCACCACGGTCGTGGTCCTCGATTTGATGCTGCCGGGCATGAACGGCATGGAGATCTGTCAAACCCTGCGGGCGCAAGGCATCGCCTTTCCTATCTTGATGCTGACTGCATTGAACACCTTGGAAGAAAGGGTGGCAGGTTTGCGCATGGGGGCAGACGACTACATGTGCAAGCCCTTTGAGTTTGAAGAATTGCTGGCTCGGCTGGAAGCCTTGGCGCGCCGTGGGCAAAGCCTGCAAAGCACACGCCCCACGCACTTGCAAGTGGCCGATGTTTTGCTGGACCGTGAGTCCATGCGCGCCAGCCGCGCAGGCGAAACCCTGAATTTGACAGCCCGTGAGTTGGCCCTGTTGGAACTGCTGATGAGTGCGCCAGGGCGTTTGTTCAGCCGAGAGCGGATTTTGTCGAGCGTGTGGGGCTTGAACGAGGACCCGCTGACCAATGTGGTGGACGTCTACATCCGGCGCTTGCGCAGCAAAATCGACGAAGGCCGTGCTGTGCCCTTGATCCAGACCATGCGCGGGTTGGGTTACAGGCTGGAGGCGCCAACTGAAGTCCAGGTTTGAAGCTTGGGCAGTCCCAGCAGCGTGAGTCGCTGAGATCCCGGGCTACGGTGTTATGGAGGGCCAATGGTGTGACAACGGTGGAGCACATCGGCCAGTGCTCCCAATTTGATGGGCTTGGCTAAAAACTCATCCATCCCTGCCTCACGACAACGCATTTGATCTTCGACAAATGCATCGGCCGTCACCGCAACGATGGGCAGTGCTTGTCGACCTTCAAGCGCCTCCCAAGCCCGAATCAGACGGGTCGCTTCGTAACCGTCCAACACAGGCATTTGCACATCCATCAAGATGACCGATATCCGATCGGCCTCCAACAAAACCTTGTCCACCGCCTTTTGCCCGTTGTCCACCAAGAACACGTCGAACCCCAACTGGCGCAGCATGGCGCTGATGACTTGCTGGTTGACGGGGTTGTCTTCCACCACCAAGACCATTCCGGACATCCGATGCGCCGCAACTTGCAACAAGAGTTTGGCACCCTGGCCACTGTCCAGTTCGGACAAATCCAAGGCATCGGTCATGACATCCAGACGCAAGCGAATCCAAAAACGGGCGCCATCGCCTTCTTTGCTGTCCACGCCGACCTCACCATCCATTAATTGGGCCAAGCTTTTGACGATGGACAAACCCAAGCCTGTGCCGCCAAATTGGCGGGTGGTCGAATCATCGACTTGGCTGAATGGCTGGAACAACAAAGGCATCTTGTGCGAGGGAATGCCCATGCCCGAGTCTTGTACGGCCCATTCAACCGTGGCCGTCCCATCCTGTTGATTCAGCTCCGTGGCTTCAATGCACACCTCACCTACTGCAGTGAACTTGATGGCATTGTTGGTCAAGTTCGACAGCATTTGTTGCAAACGGTTCGCATCTGCGCTGTACCTGCGGCCGTGAGGACCCTTCCATCGAACGGACAGTTTCAGCCCTTTACCGTGGGCGTTGTTGGCAAACAGCGCCTGGGTGTTTTGCAACAGCTCTACCGGATTGACCATGCCCGCATCAAGGGTCTGTGTGCCGGACTCGATCTTTGACAAATCCAGTATGTCGTTGAGCAAGGTCAGCAGTGACTGACCAGAATGAAGGATGGTGCGCGCATAGTCTTGTGTCTTGCTGTTGTCGACAGGGCCCGACAGCAGCAACTGCGCCATGCCCAACACCCCGTTCATGGGTGTGCGCAATTCGTGCGACATGGTCGCCAAAAAACGGCTTTTGGCTTCGTTGGCAGATTTGGCAGCCGTCACGGCACGGCTCAATTCGGCAGTCCGCTGTTCGACCATTTCTTCCAGTTGCTCGCGGTTTCGCGCCAATTCATTGGTGCGGCTTTCCACGATTTCCATCATGCGGTCAAATGCTGCGGCCGTGCGGCCCACCTCGTCTTCACCCACCACGGCAACGCGTTGGGTGTAATCACCGCTGTGCTCGACCTCGACGATGGTGTTGAGCAAACTGGTCAAAGGCCGAATCATGGAATTGATCAAGCGAATCAACATGAAACTGATCAGAACCAAAATACCAGTCACCACCGCCGCCAACACCATTTTCACTTGCGCAATGGTCTGGCTGGCATCGGCCAATGCCTGGTTCATCAATTGGCGCTGCCATTCTTTCTGTGCACCAATATGATCTAGTTGGCGATTGCGTGCGGGCACCAAATCCGTCGTCAATAATGCATATGCCGCCGCTACTTGGCCAGTCTGAGCGTGGCCCACCACTTGCAGTGAAAGGCGCCAAAACACATCATCCGCTTCACGAATATTTTTCATGATGTCGCGCCCAATGACGGTTGATAAATTGGCCTCTGTTTCGTTGATCAAATCCACCAATCTGTTGCGGTCTTTTCCTATGCGCTCAATGGCGGCATTGAGCTCCAATGGATCTTTGGCTGAGAGAATGGCATGGCGTGCCTCCAACGATATCTTGACCATCAAAAGCTCAACCCGAGTCATGCGGTCGACCTGGGGTTCATACATGTCAATGATCTGTTGCGCGCTGGATTGAACATGGTTCAAGGTCCACCAACTGACTGACACCACACCAAATAATAAAATCCCCATCAACGCGAAGCCGATGAGCAGCCTCAAGCGAATAGACAAACGGGTAAAAAAGGCATTCATAGCAAGGCTATATAAAAAACTTATTTTATTGATAAATTAATATTTAAATATCCAAACTATCAAAAAAATCTGGCCATCTCAGTTTGCAAAAAATTGCGCTACGTGGAGATGCGCCCCAACGCATCCAGGATGGCTTGAGGCATGTGGTCAAGCAATACCGATTTGTCAACAACACCCAACTGAACAGCTGCTCTTGGCATGCCATAAACAATGCAGCTGTCTTCGTGCTCAGCCAAATTGGTTCCCCCTGCATTGCGAATCGCCTGCATGCCCAATGCGCCGTCACTGCCCATACCCGTTAATAAAACCCCTAAAGTGTGCTTGCCAGCAGCAGCAGCAGCTGAATGAAACAGTAAATCAACCGCCGGCCGACAGTGATGAACTGGTGGACTCTGAACCAATCGGGTTCTATAACCGCCCGAGCTTCGTGTCACCAACATGTGGAAGTTTCCTGGCGCCATGAGACATTGGCCAGGGAGCACGGGTTCATCGTCGACAGCTTCCCTGATTTCATAGTCGGATAAAGCATTGAGCCTGTCCGCGACTGCTTTTGAAAAAAATGCAGGGATGTGTTGCACCACCAAAATTGGTGGCAAACCTGCTGGTAAGGCTGGTAACAAAGCACGCAAAGCCTCAACGCCCCCCGTGGATGCACCCACCACCACAAGACGTGGGTCACCTAATTTACTTTGACCGCTGGAAACAAACGGGCGAACCACATGGCGTGGAAATGATGTAGGCATGGCATCGATCTGCCGCAACCTTCGCAAGCGTTGCTTCGCTGCATAGGCCGCCTTGATGTGGAAAGCCAACTTCCCCCCCAAAGCACCAATCGAGGTACTGCCGTCCGGCTTTGCCAAAACATCCATGGCTCCCGCATCCATGGCGTCCAAGGCCATTTTGGAGCCCTGCTGTGTCAAGGAGCTGATCACAAGCACCGCCACTGAGGATCGCTCTTTTTGCAGTAAACGCAAAAATGTCAAACCATCCATTCGCGGCATTTCCATGTCCAAAGTGATCACATCGGGTTGTAATCGCGGTATTTTTTCAATCGCAATCAATGGATCGTTGGCAACACCAACCACTTCAATGGCTGGGTCATGCGAAAGCGTTTCCGTAATGGTCCTGCGTACGAGGGCCGAGTCATCAACAATCAAAACCTTGATAGTCATTGGTTTTCCACAATCGGCTCACTGAACACGCTTGTACACGCCATTACCCAGTCCCTTTAAACGGTGATTGATGCGAAGCAAACTGTCCGAGTGTCCTACGATCAACAGGCCACCCGGCTCCAACACATCATGCAAACGTTGAATCAGCTGGCTTTGCGACGTCAAATCAAAGTAAATCAACACATTGCGACAAAAAATAATGTGCTGCCTGTCTAGTAACGATAAGCGTTCACCAAAAAGGTTCAATTGACTGAAGTGGATCTTTTCACGCAAAAAGTCTTTGACCTTGCAAAAGCCCTCGTAGGGTCCGGAACCTTTCTGAAAGTACTGACGTAAAAAATCAGGATCAGGCAACGAGAGACGACCGATATCGTAAACACCCGCCATGGCTTTGTTCAAAGCACGATAAGAAATGTCAGTGGCATCAATTTTCCAGCGCATCCCAGGATGCTTTTGTTCTGCAAATTGACTCAAGACGATGGCCAAAGTGTAGGGCTCTTCACCTGTCGAGCAGGCTGCTGACCAGCAACGAAGTCCAGCCTGTGTCGACTCGCAATTGCTCAACAATTGTTGGATCAAACCATCACGCAGCAAATCAAAATGAATTTTTTCTCTGAAAAATTGTGTGTGATTTGTTGCGATCAGATCTATCACCGTATCGATACCGTCGGTCTGGTTTTGCGACAGCCAGGCGACGTAATCTTCCCATGTTGCCAAGCGCAAATCGCGTCTGTGTCTGGACAAGCGACTGGTTAACAGTGTTTGCTTGTTCGGCCCCAGTTGGATATGGCTGTGTTGGTGTATCAGCCCACTCAAAAAATTGTAAGCCTGAGCTGATATGGGAGGATCTTTGAGCGCTGATGCGCTCAAGGCCGAATGAGAATCCAACATTAAAAATCTTTGAAGTGGTGCTCCGTCGCACTACCAGACGAGCCAAGCTTAGGTTTGCGCTCATGTGCCAAGGTGTCGGCCATGTGCCGGTCCGAAATAACTCTGCTGCTGTTTGGATTTTGGCGACTTGTCCGTTCGACCAATGAGCCCACGCGAGACCGTGTGTTTGAGACCTCTGAGTCTTTGGGAAATGAACGTTTTTTAACGCTGAAACCCACAACACTTACACCACGAGCCACAAGCTCTTCGAAATTTTTGGCTTGAGCTTGCGTTTGCTCGGCTGAATGTGCAATTTGGCTTGCGCTTTCAGCAGTCTCTTGGGCAACCTTGTTCATTTGCTCAATGGCAATACTGATGTGCTCAATGCCTTGGGCTTGCTCGCGTGCAGCCATTGTGATTTCAGCCACCAGCGCATCCGTTTTGGTAATTTTGGTCTCTATCAAGCCCAAAGAATCTTGAACACGTTGCAACGACACAGCGCCCAACCGGCTGCTCTTGATAGACGCCTCAATTTTTTCTGCAGACTCATGGGCTGCCATCGCACTGCGCTGAGCCAGTGATCGGACCTCATCGGCCACCACAGCAAATCCGGCTCCCGCCTCACCTGCACGGGCTGCCTCGACAGCCGCATTGAGGGCCAAAATATTGGTTTGAAAAGCGATTTCGTCAATGCTTTTCACAATCTTGGCCACATCGCTACTGGACTTCTCGATTGCGGCCATAGCAGTTGTCATGTCGATCATGTTGCGAACCCCCTCTTGGGCAGAAGCGCGTGTTTCTGTGGCCAACTGCTTGGCCTGATCGGCATTGTTTGCTGTTGAGTGAATCATGCTTGAAACCTCTTCCAAAGAAGCACTGGTTTCTTCGATCGCAGCGGCTTGTTCACTCGCTCCTTGCGCTAGATTCTGACTTGCGTGAGTCATCTGAGTGGCGGCGTGACGACTTTCCTCAGTTCCTTCGTAAATATCACGCGCAACCCGCAACAATGGCTTGACAGACATCTGGTATGCGGCCCATAGGATCAACAGTCCAACCACCAAAATACCCAAAGCCAAACCCACGACGCTCAATACAACCCGGTTCTGAATGACCTGCGCAGACGCCTCATTGAGACTGATTTGTTGATGAATTTTGGGCAACAAAGCATCAATTGCGCCGCGATGGGCTTCAAATGCCCGCACCATCAAATCAAATTGGGCCTTGATTCGGACCGTGTCACCGGTGTTGAGAATGGGCAAGAAATGATCGTTAAGAAGTTCGAAATACCGGCGAACATGCTTATCGGATAACTCTACAAGTGACAACAATTCTGGGTTGCTGAGATGGCTTTTAACAAAGTACTCGTAAGCCTTTTGATAGTCCTCTTGGATTTTTGGTGACTGCGCAATCAACCGCTTTACCTCTTTGTAATCTGTAATGCTTGTTGACCCCAAATCCTTGTAGACCTTGATCATCGTGTGCGCGACGGAGTAATGCGTTTCGATGACATACATGTCTGGCGGAACGGTTGCAGCCAAAAGATCTTTCTCGTGCGCAATCTTTTGGTAAAGATCACCCCCAATTTTGATCGGGGCTGTGAAGAAAAAACTGGCCAGAGGAATGCCAACCAAACTTCCAAAAAACAAAAATGCGACGCCGAAAGTGAGCTTTTTTAGATTGAGCATTGAGGTGAACCTTTGAAAGTGTGATCGTGATTTAAATGTCAATTGAATTCAGATTCAATGCACGCGTGTCCAACTGACCCGCGTGGTTGAGTAACTTGTCAAGGTCCAGAAGTGTTTTGACTTTGTCTTTGCTCTTGGCCATGCCAGTGATGAATCGGGTATCTATAGACCCTCCAAAATCTGGCGCCAACTCCAAATCGTCATCCGAAAAAAATGAGACCTCCTCCACGACATCGACGATCATCCCCATCAGTGAAGTAGCACCATCTGGCGCATCGAATTGAACAACGATGATGCAAATTCGATCTAGATCCACTGCCGGGGTCAAGCCGAAACGCTCTCTCAAATCAATCACCGGAACAATTTTCCCTCTGAGGTTGATCACGCCTTTGATATAGGGGGGCATCCGGGGAACTTGGGTAACGGGACACAGACGCATGATTTCCCTGACCTTCAAAACCGGCACGCTGTAACGTTCTTGTGCGATGGCAAATGTCAAATATTTGCCGCTAACTGGTTGGTTTCCTGTCATCACAGTTGTCATGTTGTTATGGTTTGCATGGGGTTTTGAAATCAAGCGGGATACGCGTCAATCGACGGCAATAAACTGATGGCATCTGGGTCAATGATCAAGGCAACACGGCCATCACCCATGATCGCCGCGCCTGACATACCTTTGTGGTTTTTAAATGTTTCACCCAAAGGTTTGATCACCACCTCTTGCTTACCAATCAAGGTATCGACCAACAATGCCCTGGGCTTTGCACCCGAATCGACCACAACCACAATGCCATCGCATGGATCGTTGGCATTGCCAGAAACACATAACTTTTCGGAAAGACGAACCAGAGGAATCAATTTGCCACGAACGCAAATGACCTCGCCCTTTCCTTGAACGGTGGAAACCATCCCAGGTTGAGGACGCAGAGACTCACGAATGGTCAAGGTGGGCAAAATAAAACGCTCTGCACCTACGCCCACCAACATACCGTCAATGATGGCCAAAGTCAGTGGAAGGAAAATATTGAACTCAGTTCCTTCACCGGGCGTGGAGTCGATATCAATTCGACCCCTGAGTTTGTTGATGCTTCCCCGAACCACGTCCATGCCTACCCCGCGACCCGATATGTCGGTCACGGTTTCTGCTGTAGAGAAGCCAGGAAGAAAGATCAGGTTGTAAATGTCTTTTTCGCTGGGTGTGCTGTCACCTGAAATCAAGCCCCTCTGCAATGCTTTGGACAAAATTCTTTCAGAATCAAGTCCTCTGCCATCGTCTTGCATTCGAATCAAAATGCCGCCACCCAATTGCGCGGCATGTAAATAAATATTGCCTTGCGCTGATTTGCCTTGACCGACACGCACATCGGCTGACTCTATGCCATGGTCCACCGCATTCCTGATCATGTGCAACAAAGGATCTGCCAACTCCTCCACAATATTGCGATCCAATTCTGTGTCCTCACCGCTCAGGTGCAATTGAACCTGCTTGTTTTGTAGCGCAGCAAGATCACGCACAAGTCGTGTCATTTTTTGGAAGACCGATCGAATTGGCACCATCCGCAACGACATGGCGTTTCGCTGTAGATCGGTGGTAATTCTGGACAATTGGCGCAGATGTCGGTCGAGTTGACGGTCTTGCAGCGCTTGAACTTGAGGGTGCTGAACCACCATGGATTGGGCTATGACCAACTCGCCCATCAAATCAACCAAGGCGTCCAATTTGCGTGTGTCTAACTTGACAAAACTTGCAACTGAATCTTTACGGATCGTCTGAGCAGCCTGCTGATCTACAGAGGCTTTAGGCAAAGGACTCTTGTTACTGGCGTGTTCATGTGTCTGCATGCGCTGAGGCATCTGCAAAACCTCTGGGGTGCTGTCGGAAAGCACCTGCGTCTGCACAGGCAAAGCGGATGGGTCTACGAATGAGGGATCCACGTCATCCTTGAAAGCTTGTGGGTCCGCCAAACACCGCTGAACACGCTTCACAAGGGAGTCAGTAGGAACATGAATCACTTGCCCAAAGGACTCGGGTGATGTCAGCTGGATGGCAATCGCGTCAATGAAACGCTGCAAGGCATCACCACCAGACAAAATCATCTCAATCACCTCACGCGTGATTGGCAGTTCGTCTTTTCTGCATGCATCCAGCAAAGATTCGAGCTGGTGGGCCAAGTCCTTGATAGGCTCTATGCCCAAGAAACCCGCCCCACCTTTGAAATTGTGAAACGCACGAAATACTTGATTGAGTGTTTCTTTGTGGCGTGGATTTTCTTCCAACTTCAAGACACCTTGCTCGACGTGCACCAAGAGCTCGCGCCCCTCAATGCAGAACTCGTTGAGCATCTCTTTGTCGTCGCCTGGTTTGAAACAAAAAGCATTCGCGGGATCTTCCTCCAGCACGACTGGTTCTAAAACAGTGGACTCGTTCTCTGCCGCGCGGAAATTTGACATGTAAACGGCATGACTCAGCCGCTCAAATTCAGTGTGCAAAGTATTCAGTTGATCCTGCTCGATACCCGTTTTCTCAGCCAGTATGTGACGACAAAGCTGCAGCAGAACTTCAAGTGCTTGGCCAGCTTCGATCGAAGTCATGACGTTGGGTCTTTGCGACAACCGATCGAGCGCTTGAGCGATTGAGCCCAGCCCTTCCATGCTGCCCGGCACCAGAAAAGCCATTTCCATAGCGACTTCTTGTAAGACCAACTCGATGTTTGTATTGAGCATTTTTTTACAATTTTTGGGGTATTATCTCCAAAAAAGTGAAATATGTGGATTAAATTGTTTAATTTTTTCTTTTTTATTCCATTAAAAACCCCAATGAAAATGCCAATTAATCCATTTGGGTAAGTTAAATGCACAAGCTCAACCCGTAGACCTGCAGTTGTCTAAGACAAGGATGTCAATGGACTTACCCCTCATATCCGAATCGCATTGAGACCACGTAGCAAGGGTTCGCGAATGGTCTGTTGATGACCCGGGTTTGCCGCAGAAGTGACAGGCCAGCAGAAGGCGCATGCATAGAGTGATGGTCAGTTCAACCATCGAAAGAGTGCCATGTCCCACGCATCAGCCGCCGTTCAAGCCTCAGCGCACCAGACAGACAACCCTGTATGGCAAGCCAAGGTCCACCTGGCCGCCGCTTTGCGTTTGGCCGTACTGCACGACTTTGACGAGGGCATCGACAACCACTTCACCGTGGCCGTGCCGGGGCGCGAGGACCAATACCTGATCTCGCCCTTTGGCGTGCACTGGTCCGAAGCCCGTGCCAGCACCATGATGGTCTTCAACGAAGCAGGCGAAACCTTGGAAGGCACGGGCGTGGTGGAGCTGTCGGCGCAATCGATCCACGCTCCGGTGCACCGCCTGACCGGGGCCAAAGTGGTGCTGCACACCCACCAGCCTTGGGCACTGGCGCTGAACATGCTCAAAGCCAACCGCTTGTTGCCCGCCACCCAAACCGCCGCCTTTTTTGACGGCACTATCGCCTACGACGACCATTACACCGGGCTGGCGGCAGACTTGTCAGAGGGTGAGCGCTTGTCGCAGCTCATGAGCGGTGGCAAAACGGTGCTGTTCATGAAAAACCATGGCGTGATGACGGTGGGCGACACCGTGGCGCAAGCTTACAGACGCTTGTACAAACTCGAAAAAGCCTGCCGCACCCAAGTGCTGGCCATGGGCACAGGCCAGGCCCTGAATGTGCTGACCGAATCGGTGATCCAGCGCATCAAAACCCCCAGCCCCCAAGACCGCCACCCCCGCAGCGAGCGTGAGCGCCTGTTTTTTGAAGCCATGATGCGCGTGGTCGACCGCGTGAATCCGGGTTATGCCGATTGAGCCTGGCAGCGGCTTCTGACATCAACAGGCCGCATCAAACGCCGGGCAGCGTGCGCATGCGCTCACGCCACAAGGTGAACAAACCCGCGCCGACCACCAACAACGCGCCCCACCAAACATGGGGCCCAGGCCACTCTTGCCAAAACACCCAACCGAATAAGGCCGCAAACAGCAGCTCGCTGTAATGGAGAGGCGCGACCACACCCACCGGAGCCAGCCGCAAGGCCCGAAAGGTGCAGCGCTGGCCCAGCAAAACCAGGATGGCCATCAAAGCGATGATGGGCCACATGCCCGCAGGCGCCTCGATCGGTACAAACAACAGCCCCACAGCACCGGCCAGACCCATGGTCAAGTTCTGCCAAACCAGCATCGACAAATCGCTCTCGGTCGGCGACAGCCAACGCACACAGGCCATTGAGGCCGCATACAACAGCGACGCCAACAAGGCCAGCCATGCACCCCAACCCAAATCGCCGTCCAGCGCCTGCGGCCCGACGATCAGGCTCACGCCCAAAAACCCCGCCAACAACGCGCCCCAACGGTGCACCCCAACACGTTCCTTGAGCAGCGGCACCGACAACAGCGTCATGAACAGTGGTGCAGCAAAACTGATGGCGATCACCGTGGCCAGCGGTAACAAGCGCAGGCTCTCAAAAAACGCCAACATCGAACACACGGCGAACAAGCCCCGCACCCCATGTGCCAATGGACGTCGCGTGCGCAAAGCCGACCAGCCCCCGCAGCGCAGCACCCACGGCCCCAGCAACACCAGCACCATCGCCGAGCGCGCCGCAATCAACACCGGAATCGACAACTGCGACACGGCATACTTGGACAAGGCATCCAACACTGCCAACAAAAACACCCCTGCCACCATCCAGGCAATGCCTTGCAGCGGGTGATCAGCACGCACTGGGGTAACAGTTGGCAAATTCATGGGTTCATACGAATAGAGGTACCACCTCAAAAGGGCAAAAGCATGTTATTTTTTCAAAGCATTAGAAGACACATGCTGGAATTTACAGCTTCAGCCATCAGGGTGCAGTCACCTGCATTGCCCATGAAACCCCGCATGCCGAAGCCCTAAAATTGCTTATGGCCCCTACATTGAACGCCCACACACACCCTGCCCCTGACCACTCGGTGCTGGACTTTGCGAACCGCCAATGGCGCGTGCGCAGGCCCAGGCCCTTTGTGCTGGTGATTGAGGGTGAAGTGGGTCAAGAAGACACCGCCCCCAGTGACTACCTGCACGAGCAACTGCTTTTGCCCGAATGGCGTGAAGCCTTTTACCAACTGGTCGATGCCACGGGTTTGGTGGTGTGTCTGAATGTTCAAACCCAACACCCCACCTACCGCGACGTGCGCGGGCGCTCCAGCAAAGGGCGCCTCAGCCAAGGCGAGTATTACCACCACGACGGCTGCACAGGCCCTGTCAAGCCGCGCTTTGTGGAAATCCGTTGCCCCATTCAACCTCAGGCGCGAGGCGTGGCCACCGCCGTGGCGCCCCACCATGATGTGGTCAAAGCCATGGTGCAAGTGCTGCCCGCCGAATTGGCCGCCACGCCTGCGCTGGCTGAAATGGACATGAGCCCGGATGCCATCGGCCAGATGGACGTCGCTGCGCTTGACCACTTGCAAGGCCTGATCACGCGCACCGTCCGCAAAAAGCTCAATGCCGAAGGCGCACGCAGCTACTTTCGCCAAGTGGATGCCGCCGCCAATGCCTACTTCGAGCCCTGGGCCTTGGGCGAAAGCCGTTTCATCGCCAACACCAACAGCGGCATCACCATGCAACACCGCCGCGCCTACCAAGCCCTGCACACCGGCGGCGTGGCCAATGGCCATTTGGTCAAGCGCTGGCCGAACGAAGAGTTGTTGCTACCAGGCGAGGTCGTAGATCCAGCATTCTTGGCCGCACTGTGCAGCGAGGAAGACGATGAGCCTGCAGACAGGCCAGCGGGTGAGGTCTGCGCCTTGGCCCAGAGCCTCAAGCCCTTTCACGCACCAACAAGCGCAAAGCCCACAAGCCCAACACCGGCCCCAGCGCCAAACCTGTGAGCAACCAGCCCAAGGGCAGCCAATCGGTCAGCGTGACGAACAACAAAATGCTCAGTGTGCTGATGGAGAACCCGATGCAGTTGGTGAGCGTGAGCACCGTGCCCACAGCCTGAGGCGGCGCGTTGCGAGCCGTCAGCGTAGAGAACTGCGGCGAATCACCCGCCACGCTGATGCCCCACACCAACATCCATGCGTAAAAAAAGACATCGGGGGCATGCAGCAACCACGGTGCCAACAAGCAACACAGTCCACTGACCCCCAAGAAAAAAGCGGCGATCCGCGCACTGCCCCAGCGCTGTGCCGCATAGCCGCCCAGCACGCAGCCCAAAGCCCCGCTGCCCAAAACCGCAAAAGCCATCCAGGACAAGTCCACGCCCGACAAACGCGTACTCAAAATCAGGGGAACCAAGACCCACAGGGTGTAGAGCTCCCACATGTGACCAAAATAACCCAAGACCGAGCTGCGCACCCGGACATCGGTCCACATCGTGGCCATCGCTGGCCACTGCAAGGTGCTGACGCGCACAGGCGCTTGCGGTGGCTCACCCAATGTGAGGATCAGCAAGCCACCTGCCGCAGCCAAAGCGGCCACGCCCAACATGATGCTGGGCCAAGGCAGTGCATCGGCAATGGCCCGAAGGCCATGGGCACTGGCCGAGCCCAGCACCAAGGCGCCTAACAAATAACCCAGTGCCGAACCCAGTCCTTGTCGGTACCACTGCGACGCGATCTTCATGCCCACAGGGTAAATGCCCGCCATGAAAAACCCGCTCGCAAAGCGCCAAAAGAGCAGCGCCGTGAAGTCCGACACCATGGCCCAAGCCCCAATCGTGCAGGCAGCGCCCGCCATCGCACAACACAAGAAAACCCGAGTGGCCCGAAACCGGTCCGCCAAAGCCAGCAAGGCAAACACCAAAGTGCCGACAATGAAACCCCATTGCAAAGCAGAGGTCAGGCTGCCCACGGCAGTGGCAGGCCAGCCAAAGGCTTGCTGCAAATCGGGCATGACGGCATTGACGGCAAACCACAGCGAAGTGCCAGCAAATTGGGCCAGCACCAAAACAGGCAACACATGACGGGGAACGGAATTCATGGGCGTGACTGTAAACCGGGCCACAAAAAAACCGCCAACCCTTTCAGGTTGGCGGTTTTTTTGTTTTAGGCGCTAAGCGTTCACTTCTTGCCAGGCGGCACGTCCGTGCAGCTACCGTGCGCCACCTCCGCCGCCATACCGATGCTTTCGCCAAGCGTGGGGTGTGGGTGGATGGTTTTGCCGATGTCCACAGCGTCTGCGCCCATCTCGATGGCCAGAGCGATCTCGCCAATCATGTCGCCCGCGTGCGTGCCCACCATGCCGCCACCGAGAATCTTGCCGTGACCATGGGCCTCGGGCGAATCGTCAAACAGCAGTTTGGTCACGCCTTCGTCGCGGCCGTTGGCAATGGCGCGGCCAGACGCCGACCAAGGGAACAAGCCCTTTTTCACCTTGATGCCTTGGGCTTTGGCTTGATCTTCGGTCAAGCCCACCCAGGCCACTTCGGGGTCGGTGTAGGCCACGCTGGGGATGACGCGTGCGTTGAACGCAGCAGCTGCCAGCTCTTTATTGCCTTGCAGTTCGCCCGCAATCACTTCGGCCGCCACGTGGGCTTCGTGCACCGCCTTGTGCGCCAACATGGGCTGGCCCACGATGT
>CANGZO010000003.1 GCA_947458305.1 Comamonadaceae bacterium | reverse complement strand
GTGGCTTCAATGATCAGCGCCTTGCGCTCCTTGTCGCTCATGCCCTCACCGCGTTCGGACAGCCTGTGCATGATGTTCTCCACCACAATCACGGCGCCATCCACAATGATGCCGAAATCCATGGCCCCCAGGCTCAGCAAGTTGGCTGGCACGCCCATGAACTTCAAACCCATGAATGTGGCCAACAAAGACAGCGGAATGACGGCCACCACCGCCAACGTGGCGCGCATGTTGGAAAGAAAAATGTAGAGCACCAGCGAAACCAGCAGGGCACCCTCCACCAAATTTTTGAAAACGGTGGTAAGTGTTTTCTCCATCAACCAAGAGCGGTCATAGAAGGGAACGACTTGAACACCTTTGGGCAGTCCCCGCTCATTGATTTCTTCCAGCCGTTCCTTCACATTTTTCAAGACCACGCTGGGGTTCTCGCCTTTGCGCATGATCACGATGCCGGTCACGACGTCGTTGTCTTGGTCTTGACCGACAGTGCCCAAGCGCGGCACCGCGCCAATCTTGACTTGGGCGACATCGCGGACCAGCACCGGTGTGCCACGCCGAGTGGCCAAAACGATTTGGCCAATCTCTTCGGGTGAGCGCAGCAGCCCAATGCCGCGAATCGCAAATTGTTGCTGCCCCTGTGCCACATAACTGCCACCCGCATTGGCATTGCCTCGGCCCAGCGATTCCAGCAAATGTTGCAAGGTGAGTTGGTGTGATCGGAGCTTTTCCAAATCGGGCTGAACTTCATACTGTTTGATGAACCCACCCATGGCCACCACATCGGCCACCCCCGCGACTTGGCGCAGACCCCGCTCAACCACCCAGTCTTGCAGGGTTCGAAGTTCGGTGGTGGTCAGCCCGTCACCCCGCAGCCGGTATCGCATGATCTCGCCCACGGGCGTGGCGTTGGGCGCGATGTTCGCCTCCACACCGGCAGGCAAATCAATGCCCCGCAAGCGTTCATTGACTTGTTGCCGAACAATGTTGACGTCGGCGTTGTCGTTGTAGGTGACCACCGTGAAAGAAAGGCCAAATTGGGTGTGAGAAAAGACCCGAATGGAATGGGGCAAACCGGCCAAAGCGACCTCAATCGGCAAACTCACTTGTTTTTCGACTTCTTCGGCCGCGCGCCCCGGGTACAGCGCAATCACCGTGACCTGTGTGTCTGTCACATCCGGAAACGCTTCGACCGAAAGATTCTTGAAAGCGAAGACACCCGTCATGGCAAACAACAAAGTGCCAAGGACGATGAACAGCGGCTGGTTCAGTGCGAAATGGATCAGCTTTTTCATGGCTTGCTGGCACCCGTCACGCCCATAGACTCCTTGGCGATGCGCAGCTCTCTGGCCAACAACAAGCCATTTGCAACGACCACTTCCTCGCCTGTTTTCAAGCCTTCACTCAAAACCACATGGACGGGCCCTTCCTGTGACAGCGTCACTTGACGCGAGCCATAAACGCCCTTTGCCGTTTGCACAAACACAATGTGCTGTTTGCCGACCAGAAACACAGCGCTTGCGGGCACTTGAACGCCTTGCGTGATCTTGCGGCTGTAACGAACGCGGGCCAGCATTTCGCTTTTGAGCAAGCGCGATGGGTTGTCCACCAAGGCACGAACCTTGATGGATCGGCTGATGGGGTCAATTTGATCGGCCACGGCCAGCACGGTGGCGCTGAAGCGCTGGTCCGACAAGGAGGGCACGACCAGTTGAACCTGTGCACGGGGTTTCAAATCGTTCAAGTCGGGCGTTTGCGCGTCGATTTGCACCCAAAGCTTGCTGGGGTCGGAGATGACAAACAGGGCCTGGCTGGTGTTGTCAGGCCTGACTTCTTGGCCTGGTGTGATGTTGCGTTCGACCACCACGCCTTGCACATCGTTGCGCAAAACCAATTGCTGATGTGCCGTGATTTTGCTGCCGTACAGGTCTGTTTTGGCCTGTGCCCGTTTCAATTCAGCTTGCGCCCGGGCTTTCTCTGCGGCAGCTTGTTCAACATCTTTGCGGGCCACGACACCCACATCCAAAAGCGATTGTTGCCTGTCCAGCACCTGCGTGGCCAAATTCAAGTTGGTTTGGGCCAAAGAGGTCTCCGCCTGAGCGGCACCAAACTCGGGCGATGACAGATGCGCCAATGCTTGCCCTTTGACGACCGATTGCCCCACGGCCACATCAACGCTGCTGACGCGCCCCGCAAAGGCCGAAAACACACGCTGTGTTCTGTCCTCGTTCCACACGATTCGGGCGGGCAAGTCGACAGGAATATCGCTGGCCGCCACCGCTGCCGTGGTGGTCAGCAGGGCAATTTGGGGGTGGTCTGGGGGGTACTGAAGCAGGTCGCCTTGAATGACCGGTCCGGCCAAGGCGGGCGTTGGAGGGACGGGTTCTGAACAACCACCGACCACCAGTGTGGCCAGCAAGATCGTGTACAGGAATGAGCGGGAATGAATGATCACAGGACGGGCTTCTCAAAAAAGGGGCGGGATGGGTCAGGGCGCAACGATTGACATGCGTCGTTGCCAATAGGTCCAAGCTTTGGCATAGGCATTGCGTGCATTCAAAACATCCAATTGCACGGCCCTGAGGGTTCGCCTTGCATCCAACAACTCGGTCAGCGACAGGCCGCCTTTTCGGTAGGCCGTTTCAGTTTGCCCGGCCACCCGAAGTGCGTTGGGCAAGATGTCTTTTTCGTAAATTTGCAAGCGCTCGGCTTGGGATTGGCCTGTCTCCAGCCAGTTGAGCATCTCGATCTGGGCGCGTTGCCTTGTGCGCTCGAGCATGCTTTGGCTGGCCTCGGCCTCGGCTGTGGCCCGTGCAACTTCGCCGTCGAACCGGTTGGCGTTGACCAGCGGTATGGCGATGCGAAAGGCCATCACTTTGGCGGTGTTGCCAAAGCCATCGGGCGTGTTTTCAACAGACGTCCCCAAGCTCGGATCTGTGATGCGCAGTGCCTGCGCCAAGGCCACCGCCTGGTTGGCGGCGGTGACGCGCAAGCGCGCAGCCACGACATCAGGGCGCGCTTCCAGCCATGGCCCTTTGTCGATGTCTGCTGCCGAAAGGCCCACCCATGCGGCGTCTTGTGGCCATTGCACTTGCAACGACCAGCCACCCGCTGGTCGCCTCAATCCGGTCCAGGTTCCGATGGCCAGGCTGCTTTGTTGGTAATCCAACATGGCTACTTGGGCTTCGGCGTGTGCACGATCCGCTTCAATCTGCGTTCTGGCCGCTTCTTGAGCCGACACATCGCCGTTTTTCAGTCGGATGTCGGCGGTCTTGGCCAGCAGACGGGCACCTTGCGCCAAGTCGTTCAACACCTCCAAACGAAGTTGGGCGGTTTGCAATTCATAAAACGCCATTTGCGCGGCCATTTGCTGAACGACCAGCGTCTCTTGTCTTTCGGCTTGCGCCAGTTGGACCATGGTTTGGGCTTTGTCGGTTCGCAAAGCGCGTTTACCGCCCCTCTCCCACAGCCCGTCAATGCCCAGTGACTTGTTCAGTTGGGCGGGGCTCAGGGTCGTACCAAACGCCTGGCCATTTTTGGCATCCACCGTTGAAACAGCCGAAGACAGCGCGAGGGCGGGAGAACGATTGGCCACCAACACATCGGCACGCGCTGCGTCCACAAGGCGGGCGGCTGCGATGACATCGGGATGCTGGCGCGCCGCCTCTAGCACCACTTCCAAACTCAGGCGCTCTGCCGAAGGTGTTGGCGGCTTCAGCGCTAAGTTGTTGGATTCATGGGCCCATGTGGCCATGCTGACCAGCGCGGCCAAGCAAACCATGGAGGCTCGTACGCAAAAAGGATGACGTATGCTCATGACACGTTTATCGCTGACCCAGCCTGACCAGCACCTGACCAAACACACAGCCCACATGCGCATTCTTTTGATTGAAGACGACAAGGTCCTGCAAGGCGTCGTCCAGCAAAGCCTGACGGACAAGGGCCATCGCGTGGACGCGGCGGGTGACCTGTCAGCGGCCCAATACATGTGGCATGTGCAGCCTTATGACGCGGTATTGCTGGACCTGAACTTGCCCAGCAACGACAACCAGGCGGCAAGGCCCGCCAATGGCCTGGATTTGCTGCAAGAACGGCGCCGCAAAGGCGACAAGACGCCGGTTTTGGTGTTGACGGCACGCAATCGAACCGATGAGCGCATAGCCGGCCTGGATGCAGGCGCAGACGATTACCTGGGCAAGCCCTTCGACTTGGCAGAGGTGGAAGCCAGACTGCGTGCTTTGGTGCGGCGAAGCCAAGGCGAGGACAGCGTGACCCAGTTGGCCCATTTGGTGCTGGACCGCAAAGGCCGAAGGGTGTTGGTCCACAACGAGCCCTTGAATTTGCCCGCCAGAGAGTTTGAGGTGTTGTCAGAACTCATGTCGCCACCCGGCCGCACGCTGAGCAAAAAAGAACTGTCTGACAAGCTCTCAGACTTTGACGAGGCCTTGGCCGACAACGCGCTGGAGACCTTCATCTCGCGTTTGCGCAAGAAAATTTTGAACTCCGGCGCCACCATTCGGACCCTGAGGGGCTTGGGCTATTTGATGGAGGAAGAACGGCCATGAAACCCCCTGTCCGTTCCTTGCTGCAGCGTTTGCTCAGGCGCGTGATTGTGCCGCTGGCCTTGACCTGGTTGATCGGTACCTTGTTGGCCTTTGCGGTGGCACGTTTCTTCACGCAGCAAGCGTTTGATCGGGCTTTGTTGGACGATGCTTATGCGGTGGCCAGCCATGTGCGCCAAACCGAAAGTGGTGGATTGACGCTGGGCTTGACGGCGAATGAAATGGGCACTTTGTTGTTTGACCAAAGTGAGCGTTTGTACTTTGCTGTCTTTTCAAATGATGACCTTTTTTTGGCGGGCCATGCCGGATTGCAGATGCCCCAGTTGGACGATTTGAAAAACTTCACTTTCACAGAAATTGAGTTTCACAACAAAACCTTGCGCGCTGTCGTTTTGAAGCGCCAAGTGCCGCAAGCCTTCAAAGTGGTGGTCGCTCAAACCACGAACAGCCAAGTTGCTTTTTTTCAGCGTTTGTTGGTTTTGTCCATGGTGCCGCAATTGCTGTTGTTGCTGGGCTTGGCTTGGTGGTTGCGGCGCAAGATTCAGCAAGACGTGCAACCGCTCACCGATTTGCAAAATGCCGTTGCCCTGCGTGACGTGCGTGACTTGAAGCCCGTGTTCGTGTCCAACAGTTCGGCCGAGATGCAGGACCTGAGTGAGGCCATCAATGCGCTTCTGCTGCGCATCGAAAAAGGGGTGCGTTCACAAAAAGAATTTGCAGGCAACGTGGCCCATGAAATGCGCACGCCCTTGGCGGGCATGAAGGCTTTGACCGACTACGCGTTGACTCAGTCAGACCCCGCCGTCTGGCGTGAACAACTGCAAAAAATTGCATCGAGTCAAGAGCGGGCCAGCCATTTGATGAACCAGTTGTTGGCCATCGCCCTGGTTCAAGAGGCGCAAGAATCCATGGCAGAGCCGGTCAGGCTGGACGAGATCATCCGCGACAGCATCATGCGGCACCTGCACCGCGCCGACGCTTTGGGCATCGACTTGGGCGCCAGCGGCTTGGATGAGTGTGGTGCCGTGTCTGTCCTGGCCCAAAGGGCCTTGATTGAAGGGGTGATTGACAACCTGATCGACAACGCATTTCGTTATGGCCTGACGCCAGCCGGCACGGTCAGACGCGTCACGGTGGAGCTGTTTTCAAACCCCAGCCTGGGGCAATGCGGCGTATGGGTGCATGACAACGGTCCGGGCATTGAACCCCTTCAACGCCAGCGCTTGCTGCAGCGCTGGGTTCAGGGGGACGAGGGGCCCGCGCTTCAGCATGGCATCGGCTTGGGCCTGGCCATTGTTTCTGAATACGCCCGCATCATGGGCGCGCAATTGTTTTTGGAGACAGCAGACGAAGGCCATGGACTGAAAGCAGGCCTGCTGTTTCAAACCCCATGAACCGCGCCTTGATGGCCAAGAAGAGACCGCCTCAAGCCTGAGGCAAGAAGGGATAGTCGGTGTACCCCGCATCGCCACCGCCGTAAAAAGTGGCGCGGTCGGGCGTGTTGAAGGGGCCGCCTTGTCGCAGGCGTGCGCCCAAGTCGGGGTTGGCAATGAAAGGGCGACCAAAAGCAATCAGGTCTGCACCGCTGGCCAGAGACTGATCAGCCAAGGCCAGGTCGTAGCCGTTGTTCAGCATCCATGCGCCACGACCGCCCGTTTGGGTATAGGCCTGGCGCAAAGCGGCATAGTCAAAGGGCAACTCGCCCTGTTGGTGGTCCCGTGCCGCGCCCGTGGAGCCTTCAATCACATGCACAAAAGCCAAATCCATCGGAGCCAACAAACGCGCCACATGCTCAAAAAGCGGCTGAGGCTGTTCGTCGATCACCCCGTTGGCGGGTGTGACGGGCGAGATGCGGATGCCCGTGCGTGCGCCACCGATCTCGGCCACGATGCCTTGCATCACCTCTTGCAAAAAGCGGGCGCGGTTCTCGATGGAGCCGCCATACGCGTCGCTGCGGTGGTTGCTGCTGCTGCGCAAAAACTGGTCAATCAAATAGCCATTGGCCGCGTGTACTTCCACGCCATCAAACCCGGCGGCAATCGCGTTGGCCGCTGCGCGGCGGTAATCCTGCACGATGCCTGGCAGTTCGGCGGCGTCGAGCGCACGCGGCTCGGACACGGGCACAAATTTGGCTTGGCCGTCCACCAGCAGCACTGTTTTCGTTGCAGCCGTCAGGGCCGATGGCGCCACAGGCGCAGCGCCACCCGGCTGCAAGCTGGTGTGCGAGACACGGCCCACATGCCACAGCTGCACCACGATCTTGCCGCCTTCGGCGTGCACCGCATCGGTCACTTGCCTCCACGCGGCGACTTGGCTTTCGCTCCAGATGCCGGGCACATCGGCGTAGCCCTGGCCTTGGTGGCTGATGGCCGTGGCCTCGGTGACGATCAGGCCCGCCCCCGTGGCCGGGTTGGCGCGTTGGCGGTAATAGGTGGCCATGCGGGCGTTGGCCAGCGAGCCGGGTGCGCGGTTGCGCGTGAGCGGGGCCATCACGATGCGTGAGGCCAAAGCGATGCTGCCGACCTGGCAGGGTTCAAACAAAGAGCGCATGGGGTCCTTACTGGGTGTAATCGGGGCTTTCGCGTTGCAACTTGCGCAGCAGCGAAGGCCAAACAAACGCGCCGCCCAAGCCACCGGTTTGCACGCGCATGGCGTTGGCCACACCGTTCAGGATTTGCGGGTCCACCGCCGTCAGGTCTTTGGGGCCCGCTTGGCCTGCCAGCGCATCCACCTGGATGCGGCAGGTGTTCTCAAAGGTGTACATCGACAAGAACGCGTCGGCAATGGTTTTGCCCACGGTGAGCAGGCCGTGGTTGCGCAGCATCAAGAAATTGGCGGTGCCCAAGTCGGCCTGCAGGCGCAGCTTTTCTTCGTCGTGAATGGCCACGCCCTCGTAGCCATGGTAGGCCAGCGAGGCCAGCACAAAGGTGCTTTGCTGGCTGATGGGCAGCACGCCGTGCGCCTGCGCGCTCACCGCCACGCCAGCGCGCGTGTGGGTGTGCAGCACGCAGCCGGCATCGGGCCGCGCCTCATGCACCGCGCTGTGAATCACAAAGCCCGCTGGGTTGACCGGAAAGGGGCTGTCGTGCAGCTTGTTGCACTGCATGTCCACCTTGACCAGGCTGGACGCGGTGATCTCGTCAAACATCAGGCCGTAGGGGTTGATCAAAAACTGGTGCTCATCGCCCGCCACCGACTCGGGCAGCTTGGCGCTGATGTGGGTGAACACCAGATCGCTCCAGCCGTACAGCGCCACCAGCCGGTAACACGCGGCCAAGTCCAGCCGCAGCTGCCATTCATCGGGGTGAACGCTGTCTTTCAAAGAAGGAATCTCAAACGCCATGGCGGTGCTCCGAGGGTCAGCAAAAGGGATTCAGCTTAGCGGCAAGCGGGGTGGGGGGATGACTTGTTGGTGACTGGGGTACGAGTCGTTGGCGTGGTCAAACGCAGTGAAGTGACGGTTGTACACGTCGTGGCTTGGTTCGCGGTGCATCTGCACAACTTAAGCAAACAAGTCATTGTTTTAGATTAAAGTGAGACCACAGACTCATCAACACATGTACACATCCACCTTCACGTTTGCAAAAAAGCAATTCGACCCCGAGTTCTATGCTCTTGACGAGGTCATTGCACAGATAGCGAAGTCCATCCCAGGGTACTTGGGCGAAGAGTCTTGGGAAAACCAACAAACCGGCCTCATTTCGAATGTGTACTACTGGGAATCCATGGAAGCATTGCAATCATTGATGAAGCACCCTGAGCATATGAAGGCAAAGCAACAGCAGTCACGTTGGCTCAATGGCTTTCAGGTGGTCATTGCACAAGTCACAGGCACGTATGGTGACAATCAAATTCAACATCCATTGGCTGGACGTGTTGTCACCCAACAAGGTGCCGCGAATCAAGTGTGATTCGGACCATCTCTGCACGCAAGGCGACCAAGCGTGAAAGCGCATTTTATCGAGGTGGACAAGCATGAATAAAGGGTACGACCTTTCCAAATTGAAGTCCCGCGGGAGCCCCTACGCGTCCAAGTAAAAAAAAGCCTGTGACCATGCGCCTTTTGGAGGATGTGGAGGACTATTTCAAGGACATGGCCGATGAATCCGGCGTTCTCTATCAGAGCCTGATCAATTTGTACCTGCGAGACTGCCTTGCAAATAGTCGAAAAGTGCAAATCAACTGGCCTAATGCATCGACAGCGGCCTGACCCTCACCCCGGCCGCGTCAAATCTTCCATCCGCGTGAGCCAAGCTCGGGCGTGCACGCCGCCATCTTCTACAGCCCCGCACATCTCCACCGACGCTTGCAGCTGCCCGCACACCGCAGGCCGTTCGGGTTGACCAAAAATTTTGCAGCGCAGGTGATCGTCAAGTTGCACGCAGGGCACGCCCGCGGGTTTGCCTTGGGGCATGCCGGGGATGGGCGATGAGATGGACGGAGCGGTGCAGCAAGCGGCGCAGCCGGGGCGGCAGGTCAAAGTCATCCGGTCAAGGCATCCGGCTCAGCGTGGCCACAAGGCCCACATTTGCAGCGGCTGCTTGAGGCGCCCTGCCAGCTCGCCCGCTGCCGGGCCGGAGCCCGCGTAATAGTCGGCCCGCACCGCACCCACGATGGCGGTGCCGGTGTCTTGGGCCATGACCAGCCGATCCAAATTGGTTTGTGGCCCGGTGGATTTCATCCACACCGGGGTGCCATAGGGAATGCTGCGGCGGTCCACCGCAATCGAGCGCTCAGCCGTGAGCGGCACGCCTTGTGCGCCTTTGGGGCCTGGCGGGGTGGTGCCCACGGGCAAGGCTTCTTCGCGGAAGAACACCACACGCGGGTTTTGCCACAGCAGTTCATTGACCCGAGACGGGTTGCGGTCGATCCAGGCTTTGATGCCGGGCCAGCTGGCGTCGGTGATGAGTTTGCGGTCCAGCAACCAGCGGCCAATGCTGATGTAGGGCTGGTCGTTGGTGGCGGCGTAGGCCATGCGCACCCAACGTTGGCGGCCGTCCGGTTCGGTCACATTCACCAGGCCCGAGCCTTGGATGTGCAGCACCATCGCGTCTACCGGGTCGGCCAAATACAGCAGCTCTTTGCCGCGCAGCGCGGCGCGGGCGGCGGGCAAGGTGTCGATCTCTTGGCGGGTGAACCAGGGCTTGCGCTGGCCCAATTGGGCGGGTGGCGCATACAAGGGCACTCTGAAGTTGCTTTGCGCTTGACGTGAGCCGACCAGGGCGGGCTCGTAATAGCCGGTCAGCAAACCTGATTGGCGTTGCTCAAGTGATTCCACGCGGTAGGGCTGCAGGTTGTCGAGCAGCCAACGGCGTTGCTGTTCAACCGGGGCGTTGGCCAGTTTGGCGATCTCGGGGCACAGGGCTTTCCACGTGGGGCCGGGTCGTTGGCAGCTTTGCAGCCAAGCGGGCCAGGCCTCGTTGATGGCATCGGTGTTCAGGCCTGGCAACTCCGACCATTGGACGGGAACCCAGCGGCTTTGCTCGCGCATGATGGGCGGAGGCAGAGTGAGCGTGGGCAAAGTGCGGGCGATCTCTGCGGGGGCGGTCGCTTGGACCGATGGACTTGCAGGTTCAGGGTCATGCAGCACAGGGGCCACAGAGCAAGCGCTCAGGGTGCCTACAATCGCGGCCACAAACAAGCCGATCCATCGCGGGCGGTGACTCAAAAAATGGGGTGCGAGCATGGGACTGATCTTGTTGGAGGCTTTGCTGGCCTTGGTGATTTTGGTGGGTATTGTCTGGTGGACCATGTTTTCCGGCCGCAACAAAGGTGAATTGCCCGAGGCTGAAAAAGAAGCCCCCACACCGCCCGCCGAAGGGCCTAAGCTTTAAGGGCGCCATCTCATTCGAGCAAGCTGTGCGCCCCTTCAAAGCGTTGTGCGTAGTAACGGTTGCTCAGGTGGTCCAAACGAACCCCCGTGCGCGGGTTGCTGGCATGAACAAAGCGGCCGCCGCCCACATACACCCCCACATGCGAGTGGCGTGCACCCAAGGTGTTGAAAAAAACCAAGTCCCCGGGCAAGAGCGAAGACCGGTCGATGGGCCTTGATTTGCGCCCCAGCTCGGCCGAAGTGCCTTTGACGACGATGCCGCCCCCTTCGCGGTAAATGTGCGCCACCAAGCCCGAGCAATCAAAACCCGTGGCCGGACCGCGACCGCCCCATTTGTAGGGCGTGTCCAGCAAAGACATGGCAAACATGGCCATGTCGTTGCGCACTCTGTTGTAGGGTGCAGGGGTTTGGGCTGCAGGCTCGGCAGGACGCGAAACCGGTGCCGTAGAGCAAGCCGTGATCAGGCTCACCCAAGCCAGCCCCAAGCCAGTCAACAGGTGCCTGCGAAGCGTCAAGGGGTCTGGGGCGTGAGCCTTGTTCACGACAAGCTCCGCATCAAGTTGGCCAGTTCTACCGCCGATTTGACTTCCATCTTGTCAAAGACGCGCGCGCGGTGAACTTCGACCGTGCGAACACTGATGTCCAGCTGGTCGGCAATGAGTTTGTTGGGCAGGCCCTCGACCACCAGGTGCATCACATCCCGCTCACGGTCTGTCAGTTCAAGCAAACGCGACTGCAAGCGCTGTTGTTCTTTTCGGGCCGTCAAACGCGTCTCTGACAACTGCAATGCTTGCTCGACCCGGTCGACCAAGGCGTTGTCAGAAAACGGCTTTTCACAGAAGTCAAAAGCCCCACGCTTGACGCTGTCGACCGCTGTGGGCACATCGGCATGGCCGGTCAAAAAAATCACAGGCCATGCTTGTGCCACGCCGCTGCTGAGCAGTTGCTCAAACAAGGCCAAGCCACTCATGCCGGGCATCCGCACGTCCAGCAAAATGCAGGCCGCTTGCTGAGGCCAGTGTTGCCCGACCGAAGGGCCGTTGCCGGTGTCTTGAAAGTTGCTTTGCAGCATGCTGAGAAAAGATTCGGCGCTCTCAAAAGTCTCACTCAGCAAGCGCCGCGTGCGCAGCAGCCAAGCCATGCCTTCGCGCACGCTGGCGTCGTCGTCCACAATGAAAACGGTGGGCGTGTCGGTGAAATTCATGCGGCGATCTTATCCAAATGCGAGCTGGTCTTGACGGGCAAGGTGAAACGGAAAACCGTGCCTTTGGGCATGAGCGTTTCAAACTCCAGGTGACCGCCATGCTGCTCCACCACGGTTCTGCACAGGCTCAGGCCCAAGCCCATGCCTTCGCTTTTGGTGGTGAAAAACGGGGTGAACAATTGGCTGGCCACCTCGTCGCTGATGCCTTCGCCCACGTCGGCCACTGAAAACTCCACCCAAGCTTGTTCGGCATTGGATGCCGCCCGGCGGGCTTTCAGCAGCAGTCTTCGGTCTGTGCAATCGGGTTGGTCCATGGCCTGCATGCCGTTGCGGGCCAAGTTCAACAAGACCTGCTCCACCATGGTGCGGTCGCACATCACGTCTGGCAATTGAGGGTCGACTTGGGTGCGTACTGTGACCCGCAGTTTGCGCGCTTGCAACTGGACCAATGGCGATACCGCGTCAAACAAGGCTTGTGGTGCCAAGGCCTCACGGTCTTGGTCGCGGCGGCGAACAAAATCGTGCACGCTGTTGATGACCCGACCGGCCCGGTCGGCTTGCTCTGCGATGCGGCGCAGCGCCATGTGCACATCGTCCAGGGTTTGCGGGACGGCCGATGGGTTTTGCAGCAAATTCAAAGAGCCATTGGCATAGCTGGCGATGGCGGCCAAGGGTTGGTTCAGTTCATGGCTCAGCAAAGACGCCATTTCGCCCACCGTGGCCAAACGGGCCGTGGCTTGCAGGCGCTCTTGGCTGGCGCGAGAGACCTCTTCGATGCGGCGCTGCTCGCTGATGTCGATCACGGCGCCCATCCAGCCGGTTTGTTCACCCTGAACGCTGATCAATGGCGCCTCGATGATGAGCACTGGAAAACGTGTGCCGTCTTGGCGCATGAATACCGATTCAAAACCTTCGCGCGGCGGCACGTTGCCGGCCAAACGGATGGCTTGGCGTTGTTTGTATTCGTCCACCATCTCCGGTGGCCAGTACGGCATGGGCGCATTGCGTCCGTTGAGTGTTTCGGCCTCAAAACCCACCATTTGGCAAAAAGCAGGATTCACATAGGTGATGCGCCCTTCCAGGTCGCGCGCCCGAAGACCGGTGACCAGAGAGTCCTCCATGGCCTTGCGAAAAGCCAAGGCTTCTGCCAAGTCGCGCTCTGCTTTCAGGCGTCGCCGTGAATCTTTGACCAACAACACCATGACCGTGACCAAGGCGATGGACATCGCGGTTACCAAAGCCGTCAAGACGTTGGGAAAGATGTGTTGTTCTCCTCGTCGCCCATCCATGCGCAGCACCAAGGTGTTGCCAGGCAGGTTGACCAATTGCCGTGAGGTGAACACCCGCAGACCGCGGCTTTGGCTGCCCGCAATGGCCAAGCGCGTGCCATCGGGTTCGGTGAAAGAGATTTCGTTGCGGCGGCCAAAGCTGTCGCCCAAGAGCTCGTTGATCAGCTCTTGCAGACCATAGGTCACGATGGTGAAGCCGACCAAGACACCGTCTTGCGTTTTGGGCAAACACATTTCCATGACTTCAAAACCCATGCCATCGTTCTGTGGCAAAAAGTAGGAGCTGGAGTAACTGGGGCCATTGATGCGGCGTGCCTTGGCGCAGGCTTGCACAGTTTCATTGAGTGAATCCGTGCGCAAAACCCGTTTAAAAATCGGTTTGCGCAAGGGCGTGTCCACCTGGTTTTTCAGGTTCAGTTCGGGATCGCGCGATTCGATGCGCAGCCACTCCCGGTGTTCACGCAACAGCGCCTGGGCCTCGGTGTTCCAAAACGTTTCGGTCGGCGTGTTCGATTGCAAGCCTTGCAGGATTTGGGATTGGCGTTCCAGTTGACGCCGCAAATCACTCACGGCCGCTGTCGTGTCACTTTCCAGTTCGGCTTGCAGTTGACTGGCTTCGTAGCGTCCGGCCAACCAGACCAAAGTGATCAGAACCCCCATCACCAAGGTGATCAAGGCCAACCAGAGGGTGCGCCGGCCGCGCCCCCCAGGCAAAGCTTCTTCAAAGGCGTGCCACCAAGAAGTGCTGCGTTGCAGCAGGGCACCCGCCCAGTGAAGCCGGGTGTTGGGCGTCATGGACGGTTGTCTATTCGGGTGACGCGGGGATTGTCCCAACTGCCGTCAATGATGAATTCTTGGCTTGAGGCCCGCGACAAGGGGTTCTTCAAAAGCCATTGGGCGACAAAGGCGGTCAACCCCACAGCAGGGTTCAGGGCCAGCCCCGCCAGCAAAGAGGTCGTGCCGGTGTCAACGATAGGCAAGATTTGGGCGCGGAGTTTTTGAGTCTCTTGCGCGATGTTGGCCTGGCCGTCCAGCAAGACGAGGGCATTGACGCCTTTGATTTGCAAGTTGCTGGTGTGTGCTGTGCCTTGGGTGATACCCACATCCCCACGCACAGAGTCAAAGGCAAACCCCTCGGCAAACACATCCCTGAAATCCAGCAACAGCCGTCTGGGCAAGGCCTGCAGGCTCAAAACGCCCAGCAATTTGGCGGCGCCGGCATCGGCCTTCAGGAACTGACCCCTGCCCATGCGGACTTCGAATTGACCGTTCATGCTGGGGTAATCCAGCGCCAAGGGCGAGCCTTGCCAATTGACTGTGCCCGCCAGTTGTCCAACACCACCTCGCAAGGCATTGGGTGTGCCCAAGCGGCCGAGCAGGGCGCCAGCATCTTGAGTCTCCAATACAAAGTTCATCTCGGTTTTGCGCCGGGCATTGGCGTCTTTGGTGGCCAGCCAGCGACCGGTGCTTTTCAGCTGCGCTTCAGGCAACAGCACGTTGAACTTTTTCAGCTGCCATTCAGGCCCGGCCAGCTGACGGCTGGCGCTGGACTCTTGGTTGACCGCTTCGATTTCCACGCGGCCGAGTGGAATGCCCCGCAACTCCAGCGCGTCAATCACGATGTCAAGAGCGGGCAGCTTGGTGGGCGGTGCTTCCAGCAAAGCTTCGACTTCGGCGACCTCTGCAGGTGGCAGGTTCAAGCGACTCAAGCGGGCAAAGAGCTGGCCCGCTTGGCCGCTGTAAGACTGCAGGAAACCGATGTGGCCTGACATCTCTTGGGCCTCGATGTTGGCCCGCCATTGGGCGCCATCGCGGGTGCCGCCCATGGTCACCTTGTGCAAGCTGCGGTCGTTCACCGTCAGCGTGTTGGCCTTGAGGCCCATGCGGTTGGGCAGGTAGCTTTGCCAGGCGGGTGGCGTGATACTTTGGGCGCTGGAGGGGGCGTTATTGGCTGCTGGAGTGGGTGTGGTCGGCATCAGGGCCAGCCATTCGTCCACGTCCAGTTGGTCAACCACCACTTGGGCTGTCACACCCCTTTCAGGCCATGCCGGCATTTGCTGGGCAGGGATGCCAACGCCCCAAACACCGCGCACCACCTGAGGCACTTTGCCGGATAAGTTGCGCAGGTAGGCCACTCGCACCGTGTCGGCCAAAGTCACCTGGATGTGGTCATGCGGCCCGGACTTTTCTTGTTGTGAACGCAAGACAATGCTCAGGGGTCGGGTGCTGGCCGCGGATTTGCCCAGTGGAGCAGGCAATTGAACAGCCATGCCCTCCAAGTTGCTGTTGACGGACAAATCAGGTTTTCCGTCGCGCCAAGCCAATTGCGCGGTGTAGTTGGCGCTGCCTTGCGCATGCTGAGCCAGCCAGTCCAGTGGGTAGAACTCTTTGGCTGTTCTCAAGCCCTCTGCACTCACTCGGCCACGGGCCTGAAACTCGATGCGTGCCGGCGAGGTGGGGTTGCTGCTGGACGGGCGCATGCCACCTTCTAGGGACACAGGCCCTCCCCAAAGCTGGGCCTGCAATGGGCGCAGATCAAAGCCTGTTTCTTGAAACTGCAATTGACCTTGCATGTTTTCCAGCCAAGGCGTTTCGGGTTGCATGCGCAAATCAACGCCCTTGAACATCACGTTGCCTTTGACCTGGCTTTCTTTCAGGTTCAGCAAAGGCAAACGCAGCTCAAACCGGGTTTGCAAGTTCCCACGCACCTGGGCTTCGGCCAGCGCGTCAGACAGCAAGGCGTTGAGTGCTGATTGTTGAATCAGTTTCAAGACTTGGGGGGCACTGCTGGAGGTTTCGGCCCGAACCTGCAGCAGAGCTTGCTGGGTCATATCGGCGATTTCAACCAGCGGCGCGGTCAGCATGACGGCCTGACCCCCCTCGCCAGCTTGGGCGCTGGCTTCGCTCAAACGCATGCCCGCACGGTCAAACTGAAGTCGGCCTTGCAAGCCGCCGAGGCGCGGCCACGGTGAGCCGCCAGGGGGCAGCAAGGCGGGGGGCACCATGTCCAACAACACGTCTTTGATGCGCCCCGAAAAACGGAACTCACCGTCTTTGGGGTCTTTGAACGGGAGCTTGGCCAAGTCACCTTTGATTTTGACGTTGACGTCGGAATAGGTGCCCTTGACCAAGGCGTCGCGCAGGTAATCCCTAACCGATGCAGGCAGACCGACCGGCAAATAGCGGTGAACGGTTGCGGCATTGAGCTTGTCAATTTTGCCGTCCAGTGTCAACGCGCCCGGCCCATGGGGCGTGCTTTGCCATTGGCCGCGCCATTCACCTTGGAGGTCGGCATTGGCCATTTTCAGGGTCCAGGCGGGCACTTGCCAAGTGTCTCCGCCTGATCGCGACAGGCGTGACCAGCGGGCACTGGCCTGCAGGTTGTGCAGGGGAACCTCAGCGGGCGACAACACGCCTGGCAACCACACGGCGCTGCTGTGGCCCATGCGCACATCCATTTGCCCACCATCGTGGCGCATGTCCAGGTTCACATCGGCCCCGCGCACCCCGGGCAGTTGGGCCCACACGGTGTTGGGCGTGGTGGCCAAGCCTTGTGCATCGGGCTGCCAGCGCAGCCCTTGGATGCTGGCTTTGGCTTCGTAGGTTTCAGGCAGGGGCCATTGGCCCTGCCAGCGCAAGTGCAGGCTAGAGACCAAGCCCGACAAATCGCGCGCTTGGAAAGCCGGGTGGATGACAGAGGCCTGTGGCAAGCGCAGGGCCATTTCACGCAGTGCGTGCAAGTCCAGTTGATCGGCCTGTAAAACGCCGCGCGCGGGACGTGTTCCTTGGGCGTGGGTGTAGTCCAGCGAGACGTTGCCACCGGGCCAGAGCAAGCCTTCGTCGTTGACGAAAGACAGGCCTTGTGTATTGGCCACAAACCCTTCTTTGTGCACCTGAACGCCAAAGCGCCCAGACAAGCGCTCAAAAGCCAATGGCAAACCCTGCGCACTCAAGCGAGCTTGCAGCCCCACCAAGCTCACGTCTGCCGTGGCCCCTTGCCACCGTCCTTTGTCCACATCAGCCCAAAGGCGCAAGGTGCCCTTACCCTGTAATTGGCCCCAGTCATTGGTCCACTCAGCCGGGACCGCCGAGCGCATGGGCGCCAGATCCAGTTGTGGAAAAAAGGCATAGGTTTGCCCAGACCAATCGGCGAAGCGGCCAGCACGTGTCGATAAAACTTTGCGCTTGAATTGCCCCATCAGAACAAAGCGTTCACCCCATGCGGTCGGCGGTGTCGCATCGACACGCAGGCTGTGCGCCCGAGTCGAGTTGCGGATGACCAGATCCATCTCTTTCAAAACGACAGGGGGGCTGGATGTGGCCAGGGCGTCGGCGTCGGCGACATCGGCCACATGCCAGCGCAACACACCCGCCCGAACAACGACCTCGCGTTGAGAAAAAAGCCAGTCAGCGGCGGCCGAATCGGCCGGCACGGTCGGCCCCCAAGCCATGCCGCCCACTTGCCAAAGCCCATCGGGCGTTCGCCGAATGTCCAATTCGGGGGCATCCAAGACCAGTTGGTCCAGTTGCAAAAGCAGGGCCGAGCGCAAGCTCAGGGCCACGGTCACCTTGGGCAAAAGCAGTGCGGGACGGTTTTCTGGGTCAAGCAATTCGATGTCGCGCAGCTCAAAAGAGGGCACCCAGCCCGTGCTTTGCGCGGTCACTGCGCCAATCCGAACCGGTATACCCAGTGATTGACGGGCAAGGCGTTCCATGGCGGGACGGTATTCGTCGATTCGCGGCACAATCCAAAAATGCAAGCCCGCCCAGGTCATGCCCAGCAACAAGCCTGTCACCAGCAAACCCCACAAGGACAGCTGAACCCCTCGGCTCAGCCAGCGCTGCAGACGGGGTTCATTGGGGGACAAGGCGGGTGGGTGCGGCACAAACATACGAATTAGAAAGTCAGCAGGAATTATGACCCGCAGCCAACCGATGGATGACAGTGACCCCGCTGTGGCCCCACTGGGTCATGGTGTCCCCCCGCTGGCCATGGCCGAGGCGCACCAGTATTCGCGGTTTGTTCAGCGTTTGCACCGCCGTTATGCCGATGTATTGCCGTTGCTCGCGCCGGGTGCCCCGACCCGTGAAACGCTGACGGCAGGGTTTTCGGCTCTCTTGCTCACGGGCCTTGACACCCCTGCGGCGCTTCGGGTTTTGCGCCAACTCACCCTCGAGCGCTTGGCGCAGCTCGATTGCGCCCAGCAGGCGCCGTTGGGCAGCGTGACCCGAAGCATGACATGGCTGGCCGAAGTCACCCTTGACATCGCTTGGCAACAGGTCATGGCCGATTTGGATGCCCTGCACGGCGCGCCCACCAAGGCCAACGGCGAGCGTGCCGAAATGTGGATCGTGGGCATGGGCAAGCTGGGCGCGCGCGAGCTGAACGTGTCGAGCGACATCGACCTGATTTATGTGTACGACGAAGACGGTGAGACGCTGGGCAACAGCGAGGGCCGCAACAAGGTGTCGTGCCAGGAATACTTCACCCGCGCCGTCAAGCGCATGTATGCCCTGATTGGCGACACCACCGAGCACGGCTTTGTATTCCGGGTTGATTTGGCGCTGCGTCCCAACGGCAACTCTGGGCCCAGCGTGGTCTCGCTGGACGCCCTGGAAGAGTATTTGCTGGTGCAAGGCCGCGAGTGGGAGCGCTTTGCCTGGATGAAAAGCCGCGTGGTGGCCCCCCGCAGCGCGGTGGTCAGCGGCTCGGCCCAGGCCCTGCGCGGCGTGGTGTTGCCCTTTGTGTTTCGTCGGTACCTTGACTACAACGTGTTCGAGTCGCTGCGCACTTTGCACCAGCAAATCCGCGACCACGCGGCCAAGCGCAGCGCGGGCCACCCTGAGCGGGCCAACGACGTCAAGTTGTCGCGCGGCGGCATCCGCGAGATCGAGTTCACCGTGCAGCTTTTGCAGGTGGTGCGCGGCGGCCAGTTTCCGGAATTGCGCACCCGCCCCACCTTGGACGCGCTGCAGCGGGTGGCCAAGGCTGGGCTCATGCCCCAAGCCACGGCCGATGCCTTGGGTGCGGCGTATGTGTTCTTGCGCCAAGTGGAGCACCGCATCCAGTACCTGGACGACCAGCAAACCCATGTGCTGCCCACCCGCGACGATGACTTGGCCTGGATCGCTCAGACGCTGGGTTATGCGGGCACCTGTGACTTTTTGAGTGCATTGGATGCGCACCGCGAAGTGGTGGCGCAAGAGTTCGACACCTTGCTGGGCAGCGACCGCGATTGCAAAACCTGCAACGGCAAAAATGGAAAGAATGGCAGTGGCCGCGAACACGCTGAGCTTGAATCCGTTCTGAGTGATTTCAAGGGCCCGGTGCGCGAACGCCTGGCCCAGTGGGTGGACAGTCCCCGCGTGCTGGCCTTGCGCGAAGACGCACGAGGTCGCCTCACGCGTTTGTTGCAGCGCACCGCGCAGTGGTTGGCCGATGGCCGCATCACTGAAATAGCGGTGCTGCGCATGGCCGACTGGATCGAGCCTTTGCTGCGCCGTGAAAGTTATCTGGCCTTGATGCTGGAACGACCATCGGTCTACGAGCGCCTGTTGCGTCTGTTGGGCGCGGCCCGATGGCCTGCGCGCTACTTGCTGCAACACCCGGGGGTGATCGATGAGTTGGCCGGGGGCAATTTGTTCCAGACCCGCTTTGACGCGGTCGAGTTTGAAGCTGAGCTGCAGGCCCGGCGTGTGGCCCTGCAGCGCACGGGCGAAGACGACGAAGAAAGCTTGATGAACTTGCTGCGCCGTGCGCACCATGCTGAGCAGTTCCGCACCTTGGCACGTGACGTGGAGGGCGTGCTCACCGTGGAGCAAGTGGCCGACGACTTGAGCGCGCTGGCCGACGCCGTGTTGCGCGTGACGTCCCGCTGGTGCTGGGACCGCCTGAAAAACCGCCACCGCGAAGAACCGGCCATCGCCATCATTGGCTACGGCAAGCTGGGCGGTAAAGAACTGGGCTATGGCAGCGACTTGGACATTGTGTTCGTGTACGACGACGAGGAAGAACGCGCCCAAGAAATTTACGCCGCCTATGTCCGCAAAATCATCAACTGGATGACGGTGAAGACCGCCGATGGAGATTTGTACGAAATCGACACCGCGCTGCGCCCTAACGGGAACTCAGGTCTGCTCGTTACCCGTTTTGAGGCCTATGCCGACTACCAGCAACAACGCGGCAGCAACACCGCCTGGACCTGGGAACACCAAGCCATGACGCGCGCCCGCTTTGTCATGGGTTGGCCCAGTTTGGCTGCGCGCTTTGATGCCGTGCGCCATGCCGTCATTGGTGCGGCCAGAGATGGGCCTAGCCTGAAGGACGAAATCGTGGCCATGCGCGAGCGTGTGCGGCAAGGCCACCCCGTCAAAGCCGAGCGCTTTGACGTCAAACACAGCCCCGGCGCCATGGTGGACGTCGAGTTCGCGGTGCAGTACCTGGTTTTGCTGCACACCGTAGACCATCCTGAATTGGTCGACAACGTGGGCAACATTGCCTTGTTGCAACGCGCGGAAAAGGTCGGCTTGTTGCCCTCAGGCATGGGCCAGGCGGCTGCCAACGCTTACCGCGAGATGCGCCGGGTTCAGCACCGTGCCCGTTTGAACGAAGAGCCCACCGACTTGCCCGCGTCGGATTTGGCCCAGGAACGCCATGCGGTGCTGGAACTGTGGCGCTGGGTCATGGCTTGAGCGATGGGCGCATGCGGGCCTTATGGGTTGTGAGGCTGGGCCAGAGAGGGCATGATATTGAGTACTAATTTATAAATAAAGGCATAAAAAACAGCCCTTAACAATGCGAAAATCGGGTTCTTGTTGCCGAGCTGGCACACACGAGGAACCCGTCATGCAAACAAGCTTGCTGATTCGCCGTTGGCTCCCCAGGTTGGCATTGCTGGTAGGGGTCTTGGGGTTTTGCGCTGCGCATGCCCAAGGCCATGAGCGCGGCATCGTCCTGCCGGTTGCGACACCCACCTTGAATTCTGACGTGGCGTTCCGGCAGTTTGACAAGGTGGAGATCACGGGGTCTTCCATCATTCGCAAAGAGCAGACCAAGTCCTTGCCGGTGCAGGTGATCACGCGCGATGACATCCGCCGCTCAGGTGCCAACAACATGGCCGATGTGCTGCAAAACCTGCCCATCATGTCCATGGTGGTCAACAGCGCCGCCATGAACACCACCATCGGGGGTTACACCACGGCCTCGTTGCGCGGCCTGCCGGCGGGCACTTTGCTGCTGCTGAATGGCAAACGCTTGGCCCCTTATGGTCGGCAAAGTGTCGCGGGAGCGGATCGACCCAGTGTGGACATCAACAGCCTGCCTTTGTCTTCGGTGGACAGGATCGAGGTTTTGTCGGATGGCGCTTCCTCTCTGTATGGCACCGACGCCATTGCCGGGGTCATCAACATCATCAGCCGCAGCGTTCAAAAAGGCGTTGAGATCGAGGTGGGGAAGTGGGGCACCACACAAGGCGGCGGATCGGGTCAGCAATTGAGCTTGAACGCGGGTCTGGGCCAACTGAAAAATGAAGGTTACAGCCTGCGTTTGACATTGGAGCTGGCGCACCGCGATGCCTTGCACGCGCAAGACCGCCCGCAATACGCGCAAGGCCGTTACAGCGTGGTGCGCCAAGGACAAACCTATGTGCTGGATGGCAGACGGGTGACGGCGCACACCATGCCGGGGGTTTTTGCGCAACTCGATGCGAATGGGCAAATTGAAAAGGCGTACAGCTCACTGTATGACAAGGGCGCATGCCCGAGCCTGTATCTGCCCATGATCGGGCAAACGGCCTGCCTGTACAACGGCCATTCCAATGCCACCCTTTACCCGCAACAAGACAGCCAGAGGGTACTCTTGACGGGCGAAAAATCGCTGGCGATGGGAGCGATAGGCTATGCCGAAATTTTGTACGCCTCGCTCAAGGACAGCGAGTTCTACGGGATTTCGTGGCCAACGCTTTTCTCCAGATTGGGCACCACGCCCACATCGGTGGGTGTCCAAGAAGCGGTCGCGGCCGGGTTGGACCCGCGCAAAACCCAGTATTGGTGGTCGCCCAGTGGGGTTCAGGGTTTGAGACGGGCTCACCAGCAAGACAACTGGCGGGTGGCCACAGGCCTGAAAGGGGCCTGGCATGCATGGGATTACCACGCCTCGCTGTACAAAGCCCAAGCCCTGGTTCAAAGAAGGGCAGAGACCAGCGGTTTTGCCAGCCTTGGCTGGGTGAATGGTCGCACGCTGAATGATCCCAATATGCTCAAAGCCTTGACGGCAGACAACCCACTGACGGGCCAAATCAACAGCTTGCGCAACAACTGGGTCGATTTGGATGCTGGAACAACCCAAATCACCGCAGCCCAACTGCAGGCATCGCGACCGCTTTTCGAAATAGACGGTCAAGATGTCTTATTGGGTCTGGGGGCCGAGTGGCGGGGTGAAGCCACAGACTACAGAAACATCAATCCTTCAACGCAGCAGCCGAGTTTTCAGGCCGAGCGCCAGATTCGGGCCGTTCATGTGGAGTTGATGGCCCCTTTGACACCGCAATGGGACCTGACGCTTGCGACCAGAACCGACCGTTACAGTGACTTTGGTGGCACTCAAAACAGCAAGTTGTCCTCGCGCTTTGATTTTCAAAACGGCTGGTCGGCCCGAGGCGCTTGGGGCACTGGCTTCAGAGCGCCGTCCTTGGCGCAGATGCAAGATTTGCCGCAGAGTTACCGAATTGGCACAACCGTTTACAACAATGATTGCAACGCTGATATGCGAGCCGCTGCTGAGCGCGTGACCCAGTCCACTCGCAATTTGACCCGGTGTGCCCCCAACAGAGCCATCAACCTGTATGCCAACGGCAACCCGCTGCTCAAGCCCGAGTTGTCAACGCAAAAATCTTTGGGGGTGGCGTATCGCCCCTCCCGCAACTTTTCTTTCACAGCCGATTGGTGGTCCATCGACATGAAAGATGTGATATCGCTGACATCGGACAAGCTGGTGTACGGCAAGCCCTTGCTGTACCCAGACAACTGGGTCCGCGAAAGCAGTGGTGACTTGGCCATGAAGTTGCCGAACTACAACCTGGGCCGACGCCACAAAACCGGCATTGATTTTGACCTGCGCTGGCGCAGACCCTCTGACTTCGGTCAATGGAACGTGTTTGCCCAGGCGACCTATAACCTCCAATCCGAAGACCAGGTCGATCCGAGTCAGCCTTTTGTGTCCGATCTGGCCCGTTACAACCGCTTGACCGACAGCATCACCCCGCGCATGCGCATGCGCTGGGTGGCGGGCTTGACCACATCAGGCTGGAGTCTGCATGCGGTGGTGAACCACACCTCGGCCTATGCCGACCAAGACCAGACCGGCGTGGATCAGGTCACGGGTGCAAAAGTCCTGCTGTCGGGCTTCAGGGTGCCAGCCTTCACCACCTTGGATTTGAATGCAACAGCCCAGCTTCACCCCGCCCTGAGCTTGCGCTTTAGCGTCGGCAATGTCCTGAATACACAAGCGCCGCAAGCCTTCACCCCTACAGCCCCGCAAGTGTTTGGTTTCAACACGCGCGAGCACCATTTGTGGGGCCGAAGCCTCAGCCTGGCATTGGTGGGCAAATTCTGAGGCTGCGAGGACCAGAGGGTCTTAGTCCTGTGCGTGCTGGGCAGTCCCTTTGAGACGCTGGCCGTGACCGGAGAACGCGTATTTCCCCTTTTCTTGCGACGCGAAGGACCTGGCGATGCCCGGGTCAATGCAGCAACTTAAACTACCCCAACTTTTTCCCTGATTAAACCCCATGAGCAAGTCTTTTATCAGCTTCGGTCTGTTGTGTGGGCTTCTGATGCCACCGTTGGCGTTGGCGCAAAACCCAGCACCGACCAGCCCAGCACCCCAATCCAGTTTGACCGTGACGGTGGTGTCACCGCAGTCGATCAGCCTGGCCCAAAAAATCAATGCCAACGGCAATCTGGCTGCTTGGCAAGAAGCCGTCATTGGGGCCGAGGCCAACGGCCTGAAGATCACCGAAGTGCGCGTGAACGTGGGCGACCGGGTGCAGCGCGGCGATGTGCTGGCTGTCTTGCAGTCTGACACCTTGCGTGCCGAGCTGGCGCAGGCCGAAGCGGCCTTGGCCGAAGCCACGGCCAGTGCACAAGAGGCCAAAGCCCAATCCGACCGCGCCCGCAGCTTGCAGCAGCAGGGCTTTTTCAGCAACGCCCAATTGAGTCAAACCTTGGCCGCCGATGCCTCGGCGCAGGCGCGTGTGCAGTCGGCGCGTGCCATGGTGCAGTTGCAAAACGTGCGCCTGTCGCAAACCCAGGTGCGTGCGCCCGATGCGGGCGTGATCTCGGCCCGGCAGGCCACGGTGGGCAGCGTGGTGGGCGCGGGCACCGAGTTGTTTCGCTTGATTCGCCAAGGCCGCACCGAGTGGCGGGCTGAAGTGACCGCTGCCGAGATTGGCCGCATTCAGGTGGGCGCGCCTGTGCAGATCAAAGCGGCCAGTGGCCAGCAGCTGCAAGGCAAGGTGCGCATGGTCGCGCCTTCGGTCGATGCACAAACCCGCAACGCCATCGTGTATGTGGACTTGCCGGCCGCCACTGGCAGCGCCCGCCCAGGCATGTATGCCCAAGGCGAGATCGCGCTCGGCCACAGCCAAGCGCTCACCGTGCCGCAAACGGCGGTGGTGGTGCGCGATGGGTTCAGTTATGTCTACACCGTGGGGGCCGACCAAAAAGTCAGCCAGCTCAAGGTGCAAACCGGACGCCAAAGCGGCGATCGCATCGAGGTGACCCGTGGCCTGAAAGCCGATGCCCGCGTGGTGGCCAGTGGCGGTGCATTTTTGAACCACGGCGACACGGTGCGCGTGGTCGACGCACCCACTTCTCTAGCTGCCCCTGCTGCCCCCGCCTCCAAATAAAGGGACGCCATGATCAACGTCTCTTCTTGGTCGATCCGCAACCCGATCCCGGCCGTCATGCTCTTTGTGCTGCTGACGGTGGCAGGCTTCATCGCCTTCGGGTCGATGAAGGTGCAAAACTTTCCCGATCTGGATGTGCCCACCATCTCGGTGACGGCCAGCCTGCCCGGTGTGGCGCCCACACAGCTCGAAACCGATGTGGCCCGCAAGCTTGAAAACGCGTTGGCCCCACTCCAGGGCTTGAAGCACATCACCACCAAAGTGCAAGACGGCGTGGTGTCGATCACTGCCGAGTTCCGCATGGAAAAGCCCAGCCAGGAGGCGGTGGACGATGTGCGCTCGGCCATTCAGGGCGTTCGGGCCGACTTGCCCAGTGACCTGCGTGACCCGGTGGTCAAAAAGCTCAACCTGGCGGGCACGCCTGTACTGGCCTACACCGTGCGCTCGGCGCGCATGGACGACGAAGCGCTGTCGTGGTTGGTCGACAAAGAGATCACCCGCAAACTCTTGTCGCTGCGTGGCGTGGGCGCCATCAACCGCGTGGGCGGCGTGACGCGCGAGGTGCGTGTCGCTTTGGATGTGAACCGCTTGCAGTCGCTGGGCATCACGGCGGCCGAGGTGTCGCGCCAGCTCAAGCAGGTGCAGCAAGAAGGCTCGGGCGGGCGCATGGAGCTGGGCACAGGCGAGCAGCCCGTGCGCACCCTGGCCACCGTCAAAACGGCGCAAGAGGTGGGCCAGATCGAGTTGTCCACATCGCGTGGTGGGCGCGTGCGCTTGGACCAAGTGGCCACGGTGAGCGACACGCTGGCCGATGCAAGGTCTGCCGCAGCACTGAACGGCAAGCCTGTGGTGGGTTTTGAAGTGGTGCGCAGCAAAGGCGAGAGTGAGGTGGCCGTGGGCCGTTTGGTGCGCCAGGCGCTGGCCGATTACCGCTTGCAAAACCCCGACATCGAGATCACCGAAGCTTTTGACTTTGTGACCCCTGTGGAAGAGGAATACAACGGATCACTCGTGCTGCTGTACGAAGGCGCGATTTTGGCGGTGCTGGTGGTGTGGCTGTTCTTGCGCGACTGGCGGGCCACCTTTGTGTCGGCGGTGGCGTTGCCGCTGTCGGTCATCCCGGCTTTCATTGGCATGGCGTATCTGGGCTTTTCCATCAACGTGGTGACTTTGCTGGCGTTGTCTTTGGTGATCGGCGTGCTGGTGGACGACGCGATCGTCGAGGTGGAAAACATCGTGCGCCACTTGCGCATGGGCAAGTCGCCCTATCAGGCGGCCATGGAAGCGGCCGACGAGATCGGTCTGGCGGTGATCGCTACCACCTTCACCTTGATTGCTGTGTTCCTGCCCACGGCCTTCATGAGCGGCATTCCGGGCAAGTTCTTCAAGCAGTTTGGCTGGACGGCGTCGCTCGCGGTGTTCGCCTCGCTGGTGGTGGCGCGGGTGCTCACGCCCATGATGGCGGCTTACATCTTGAAGCCCATTGTCACGGCTGCGCATGAGCCGGGCTGGCTCAAGCGCTACATGGTCTGGGCCACTTGGTGCATGCGGCACCGTTTGGTCACCATGGTCTTGGCCACGCTGTTTTTCATCGGCTCCATCATGCTGGTGCCGCTGCTGCCCAAGGGCTTCATCCCGCCCGACGACAACTCGCAAACCCAGGTCTATGTGGAGCTGCCCCCCGGCTCCACTCTGGCACAAACCCAGGCCAGCGCCGAACACGCCCGCACGCTTCTCATGACCGTGAACGATGTGAAAAGTGTCTACACCACCATTGGCGGCGGCAGTGCCGGCTCGGACCCGTTTGCCGCTGGTGGCGCGGCCGAAGTGCGCAAGGCCACGCTCACCATCCAGCTGACCGAGCGCGGCACGCGTCCACGCAAGCAAGCCATTGAAAACGACATCCGCACCGCGTTGCAACAACTGCCAGGTGTGCGCACCAAGGTGGGCTTGGGCGGCTCGGGCGAGAAATACGTGCTGGTGCTCACGGGCGAAGACCCACAGGCCCTGCAAACCGCGGCCATGGCGGTGGAGCGTGACCTGCGCACCATTTCAGGCTTGGGATCGATTGCGTCCACTGCCAGCTTGGTGCGCCCCGAGATCGCGGTGCGTCCCGACTTTGCCAAGGCGGCCGATTTGGGCGTGACCAGCGCGGCCATCAGCGACACCATGCGGGTGGCCACTTTGGGTGACTTTGACCAAGCCTTGCCCAAGCTCAACCTGTCCGAACGCCAAGTGCCCATCGTCGTGAAGTTGGGCAACGAATCTCGGCAAGACCTGGCCACGCTCGAGCGCCTGATGGTGCCCGGCAGCCGGGGCCCCGTCATGCTCGGTCAAGTGGCCAGCATCGAAGTTTCGGGTGGCCCGGCCGTCATCGATCGTTACGACCGCCAGCGCAACATCAACTTCGAGATCGAACTCTCAGGCATGCCGCTGGGCGACGTGACAGCGGCGGTGCAAAAGCTGCCCGCGCTGCAAAGCCTGCCGCCGGGCGTCAAAGTGGTGGAGGTGGGGGACGCCGAAGTCATGGGTGAATTGTTCGCCAGCTTTGGCCTGGCCATGATGGTCGGCGTGCTGTGCATCTACATCGTGCTGGTGCTGCTGTTCAAGGGCTTCTTGCACCCGATCACGATTTTGGCGGCGCTGCCGTTGTCGCTGGGCGGCGCTTTCGTCGGTCTGCTGATCGCACAAAAAAGCTTTTCCATGCCCTCGCTCATTGGTCTCATCATGCTCATGGGCATCGCGACCAAGAATTCGATTTTGCTGGTGGAGTACGCGATTGAGGCGCGGCGCGGCAAACCCGCCGAGGCCGATCGACCGGCTGTGCCCGGCATGAGCCGCTGGGATGCGATGCTGGACGCTTGCCACAAACGGGCCCGCCCGATTGTCATGACCACCATTGCCATGGGCGCGGGCATGCTGCCCATTGCCGTGGGTTGGGGCGCGGCCGATGCGAGTTTCCGCTCACCCATGGCGATTGCTGTGATCGGTGGCCTGCTCACCAGCACGGTGCTCAGCTTGCTGGTGATCCCGGTGGTGTTCACCTACCTGGATGATTTGGGCCAGTGGTCTGGCAAGATGTTTAGAAAACTGACACAAACAAGGAGCAAAGCATGAGCAACAAAGTGGCATTGGTGGTGGGCGGTGGCAGTGGCATGGGCGCTGCGGCGGCCCGCAAGCTGGCGCAAGATGGTTTTCAGGTGGCCGTCATGTCATCGTCCGGCAAGGGGGAGGCGCTGGGCCACGAGTTGGGCGGCATTGGCCTGACGGGCTCTAACCAATCGCCTGAAGACCTGCAAAAGCTGGTCGATCAAACCATGGCGCGTTGGGGCCGCATCGACGTGTTGGTCAACAGCGCAGGCCACGGCCCCAAGGGTCCGTTGCTGGAGTTGACCGATGCGCAGTGGCATTTGGGCATGGACATGTATTTCATGAACGTGGTGCGCGCCGTGCGGCTGGTGGCGCCCATCATGGTTCAGCAAAAGGCGGGGTCCATCGTTAACATCTCCACCGCCTGGGTGGTCGAGCCCAGTTCGATGTTCCCGACTTCGGCGGTGGCACGCGCTGGCCTGGCCGCTTTCACCAAGCTGTTTGCCGATGAGCATGCTGTGCACAACGTGCGCATGAACAACGTGCTGCCCGGCTGGATCGACAGCCTGCCCGCCCAAGAGCAGCGCCGCCAAAGTGTGCCCATGCAGCGTTATGGCACCAGCGAAGAAGTGGCCGCCACGATTGCCTTTTTGGCCTCAGAAGGCGCGGCTTACATCACCGGCCAAAGCTTGCGGATTGATGGCGGGTTGATGCGCTCGCTCTGAGGTTGCCTCTGCCTGCCCCGGGGCTAAGGGTTGCAAAAGTCGCAGCGGCTCGGGTCGGCCCACGGGTCCGAAGGCAGGGCGCGTTGTTCTTCGTGTTGGCATGCTGCGCAGTGCCACACCTGCGCAACGGGTAGCCGTGTCTTTTGGCCACAGGCTCTGCAAGGCAAGCCTGCAATGTTCGATTGAACCCAAAAACCAGGGCTCTCGCACTGTGGGCATGCCGACTGCAATTTGAGGATCAAATCGTCACAGGCTTTGCGGATGAGGGCTTGTCTGGTGGGGTTGCAAAACGCGCGCAAGTCGTTTTCGACGAACACCTTGCCACTGACCGACTGAGCTTGGAGTTTGACAAACACTTGAACCAGTGTTTGTTCGTCATGGATGTTTTTGACAATCTCCAAATGGTCTTCGTGGTCAGGCCGCATCACCAAGTGGTGCTCCGGAAACTTGGCGTCTTGGGCAAACTGCATCAGCTCGTCCAAGCTGTTGACGGTTCTGTGCAGGCTTTGGGCTGGGCCGTGGGCGAAGCCCGTGACTTCGAGTTCATGGGCAGGATCGACCCACAGCAGCAGCTCGGTGTTCCAGGGCATGAAGCCCCCAAATGGGTCAGACCCGAAAGAGCCCTCGCTGGCGATGCCGATGGGGGCGCCCGTCAAGCGCATCCCGATTTCGGCCTTGCGGCGTGCTGCATCGAGTTGAGAACCAGGCCGAGCGATTTCGCGGGTGTAAGTGCCCAGCTGGTCTGTATCAAAGGCGTCGGTGTGAACCAGCTCACAGCCCAAGGCGGATTCCAGAGGGGTCTTCACCAAATCTTGTTTGCCGTGTTGCGTGAGAAATGCAACACGGCGAGCCAGATAAGCGCTCTCTTTCGATCTGTCCATGCAAGCCTTACATCAGAACCCCTTGGGCCACAGCCACGTAGATGGGGATTCCAAACACAATGTTCAACGGAAAGGTGATGCCCAGACTCAGACCGAAATAAAGCGAGGGGTTGGCCTCAGGCAGTGCGTAACGCAGCACCGCCGGAACCGCAATGTAAGACGCACTGGCCGCCAAGACCATGAGCAGGGCACCATCACCAGCCGACAAATTTAGCAGAAATGCCAGGCCCAAAGCCATGGTGGCGTGCACGATGGGCCCCACGATGGCGTAAGCGATCAGCACAGGCGACTTGCCTTTGACCTGGGGCAGGTTGCGGGCCGCCATCAAACCCATGTCGAGCAAGAAGAAAGCCAACATGCCTTTGAAGAGGTCGACCGAGAACGGTTGCATCGCCGCTTTGCCGCTGTCGCCCGTGATCATGCCAATCGCCATGGCGCCCAACAGCAGCAATTGCGCGCCGTCGGTGAAGGACTCGTGAAGGATCTTGCCGACCGACACACTGGCTTTGGGCGCGCTTGCGCCATCGGCCGATGCCACGGCACCTTTGGCCGCTTTTTGGCGCAGTGAATTGGCAAACACCACGGCCAAGATGATGGCCGGCGATTCCATCAAGGCCATGGCTGCTGCCATGTGGCCTCCGTAGGCAATGTCTTGGTTTTCCAGGAATTGAACGGCAGTGACAAAAGTGACCGCACTGACCGATCCATAGGTGGCGGCGACGGCAGCGGCATCAAAACCCGACACGAAGCGGCGCAAGATGGTGTAACCGATCAAGGGGATCACGATGGCCAGGCCGACGGCAGCGGCCAAGCTGATGCCCACGTTGGCGGTCAAGCCCGATTGTGAAAGTGCAAAGCCGCCCTTGAGGCCCAAGGCCATGAGCAGGTACAAAGACAAGAACCGGGAAATGGCGGGGGGGATTTCAAGATTCGACTTGACGGTGCCAGCCAGCACGCCAAAGATGAAAAAGAGAATGGCGGGATCGATCAGGTTTTGCATTTGTTATTCCTTGGCGCGATCATAAAAACTTACAGATAAGTTGTAAAATCGATTCTGGTACAGCC
>CANGZO010000002.1 GCA_947458305.1 Comamonadaceae bacterium | reverse complement strand
TGGGAGGCGACATCGGCCTGCCAGCAGGTGTTTGGCGGCCACGGCTACATCAAAGAGTGGGGCATGGAGCAGTACGTGCGCGACGCCCGCATCAACATGATCTACGAAGGCACCAACACCATCCAGTCGCTCGACTTGCTGGGCCGCAAAGTGCTGGGCAACCAAGGCGCCACACTCAAAAAGTTTGGCAAATTGGTCGAGCAGTTGGTCAAGGCCGAAATGGCCAACGAAGCCATGGGCGAGTTCATCAAGCCGCTGGCCGATTTGGGCCAAAAGCTCACGCAGCTCACCGGTGAAGTCGGCATGAAAGCCATGAGCAATGCCGACGAAGTGGGCGCGGCCGCCGTGGACTACCTGCGCGTGGTGGGCCACTTGGTGTTGGGTTACTTCTGGGCCCGCTCGGCACAAATCGCCTTGGCCAAACTGGCCGAAGCCGAAGAAGAAGCCCAGCGCCCCGATCCGTTCTACCAAGCCAAGCTGCAGACGGCGCGTTTTTACTTCACCCGCCTGATGCCCGAGACCTCCAGCCTGATGCGCCGCATCCGCGCAGGCAGCGATGTGCTGATGGACACCGACGCCGCGCTGGCCTGAGCCGTTTGATTCACCGAAAGGAAAACCGCCATGATCAAAACCGCTTTGACATTGACCATGACCCTGAGCGCGGGCCTGCTGAGCCTGGCTGCCCACGCTCAAATGAGCCCCGTGGGCCTGTGGCGCAGCATCGACGACGCCACCCAGCAGCCCAAAGCCGAAATCCGCATCACCCAAAAAGCCGGTGGCGGCTTGTCGGGCGTGGTTGAACGCTCTTTGGCCACCACTCCCAGTGCCGAACCCAACTGCAACCTGTGCACCGACGACCGCAAGGGCCAGCCCAAAATCGGCATGGAAATCATCCGGGGCGGTCAACAAAGTGACGGCAAAGCGGTGTGGGAGGGTGGGAAAATCCTCGATCCCGAGAACGGCAAAAACTACAGCCTGCGATTGACACCCGTCGACGGCGGCAAAAAACTCGAAGTCCGTGGTTTCATCGGTGCGCCCCTGCTGGGCCGCACCCAAACCTGGATTCGGGTTCAGTAAGCCTTCTTACCCCTACGACACACTTCAAGGACCCGCATGTCTGACATCCTGACCCATACCGACGCGGGGGTGATGACCATCACCTTCAACCGCCTGGACAAAAAGAACTCCATCACCTCGTCCATGTACGCGGCCATGGCCGATGCGGTGGCGCAGGCCGGGGCTGACCCCAGCGTTCGCGTGGTGGTGTTTCAGGGGCACGAAAGCATCTTCAGCGCGGGCAATGACATTGGCGACTTTTTGAACCAGCCGCCCACCACGCAAGAGTCGCCCGTGTTCCGCTTTCTGCGCGGCATCGCCACCTTTCAAAAGCCGCTGATTGCCGCTGTGGCCGGGCCTGCCGTGGGCATCGGCACCACCCTGCTGTTCCATTGCGACCTGGTTTATGCCGGTGACAACGCCGCGTTTTCCATGCCGTTTGTCAATCTGGGTCTGTGCCCCGAGGCGGCATCCAGCCTGCTGGCCCCGCGCATGTTCGGCTACCACCGCGCCGCCGAAGCCCTGCTCATGGGCGAGCCCTTCTTTGCCGAAGCCGCGCAAGAAGTTGGTTTGGTCAACCGCGTCGTGCCGCCCACCGAAGTCAATGGTTACGCCCAAGCGCAGGCCCGCAAGCTGGCGGCCAAGCCCCTGACATCATTGATCGCCACCAAGCGCCTCATGAAGGGCGACACCCACGACGTGCTGAAAAAGATGGACGAAGAAGGCCAAGACTTTGGCCGCATGCTGCGCGAGCCCGCCGCCAAAGAAGCCTTTGGCGCCTTCATGGAAAAGCGCAAGCCCGACTTCAGCAAGGTCTGATGGAGAGGGCAGGGCTCGGCACTCAACGGCCAAGCTTGATCACCAGTCTGGCACAGATGGTAGTTGCAAAGTCCCATATTGGGACTATAATTTGAGCCATGCGAGTCATTGCTGTGTCTACCCTTCGGGCATTTTGGGAGCGCTATCCGGATGCCGAGCAGCCGTTAAAGGCTTGGTATGAGGAAGCCACGGGTGCGATCTGGTCGCAGCCGGCAGACATCAAGGCGCAGTACCGCAGCGCCAGCGTATTGAAGAACCGACGAGTGGTCTTCAACATCAAAGGCAATGACTACCGTCTTATCGTGTCCGTCGCATACAAGTTGCAGATCGTCTACGTGAAGTTTGTCGGCTCCCACAAGGAATACGACCAGGTAGACGCAGAAACCATTGAAATGCCCTGACCAGTCATGGAGGAAAACATGGACATTCGCCCTATCCACAACGAAGCAGACTACAAGGCTACTTTGAAAGAGATTTCGGCCCTGATGGAATCCGACCCTGATCTGGGGACGCCGGATGGTGATCGGCTCGACATCTTGGCCACGCTGGTGCAGGCCTACGAAGCCAAACACGTGCCCATCTCTGCGCCAGATCCGGTGGAGGCCATCAAATTCCGGATGGAGCAGAGTGGTCTGTCGGTTAAAGATCTCGAGCCGATCATCGGCAAGAGCAACCGAGTCTACGAAGTCCTGAACCGCAAGCGCCCCCTGACGCTGGCCATGATCCGTCGACTGCACCACAGCCTGGGCATCCCGGCCGATGTGCTGATTGCAGAGACGGCTGCGGGCTGATGCACAACACACGGGCAGACTTCAAGCCCGACTTCAGCAAGGTCTGATGGAGAGGGCCGGGAGCAGGGAGATTAGGGGGGCAGTTCAGCCCGCTGCGCCCAGCCGCCACAGCGAAGTGACTTCGGCCGACCGGGCCGCATACAAGGGGTCGGTGCTGTCTTGTGCTTTGGCATGCACCGGCTTGGCGTCCAGCCGCCCCAGCACCACCAACCCCGCATCGGCGATCCAGCCCAGCAGGGCCTCGCGGCTGCGCAGGCCCAGGTGCTCGGCCAAGTCCGACAAAATCAACCAACCCTCTCCGCCCTCACACAGGTGTTCGCGCAGGCCCGCCAAAAAGCCCTTGAGCATCTGGCTGCCCTCGTCGTACACGGCTTGGTCCAGCAAGCCCACCGGGCGTGCGGGCAACCACGGCGGGTTGCACACCACCAAGGCTGCTTGCCCCGGCGGGAATAAGTGGGTCTGCACCAAAGACACTTGGTTTTGCAGGCCCAGGCGCTGCAGGTTGTCCCGCGCACAGGCCACGGCCCGCTCTGACGAGTCGCTGCCCACCACCTGCGCCACGCCCCGGCGGGCCAGCACCGCCGACAACACGCCCGTGCCCACGCCCACATCAAAAGCCAGGGACTGCGCCTTCAGCGCCTCGGGCAGCGGGGCCTGGGCCACCAAGTCCACATACTCGCCCCGCACCGGAGAAAACACCCCGTAATGCGGGTAAATGCGCAGCGCCTCGCCCATGCCGGGCACTTCAACGCCGTTTTTGCGCCATTCAAAAGCGCCCACCGCCCCCTGCAAACTGCGCAACGAGATCACCGAGGCCTGCCCCTGCGCCGGGCCAAAAGCCTGCACACAGGCTTGGCGCACATCGGGCGCACGGCGCAGGGCCATGCCGTAGTCACCATCGAGCTCGATCAAGATCGCACTCAGCACCCGGTTGCGCTGCGACTGTGCCAAGCGGTGCGCATGAAAAGCTGCGCCTGGAACCGGGGCCGCATCCGTGCTGGCTTTTTTGGCACGGGTCTTTTTGGGTTTGTCCATGCGCCGGGCCATGGCCTGCAAGAGCTGCCGCGCGTTTTGAAAGTCGCTGCGCCACAGCAGCCCTGTGCCCGCACACGCCAGCCGATAAGCCGAATCGGCCGTCAGCGTGTCATCGGCCAGCACCACCGTCTTGGGCATCACCGCTCCCGCATCCATGCGCCACAAAGCCGAACGGGCCTCGCCGTTTTCCGTCCAATGCAACTGTGTGCGCGCCGTCATGCCATGCCGCCCTGGGGCGCCTGTGTAAAAAAAGAGGGCCCTGAGGCCCGGTGCAGGCTATTGTCTCAGCTGAACGGGTCGCTCAAGCGGAACGGCCATCAGAGCGGCACAGCCACCACCAGCCCCACGCGCAAGTTCTGGCGTTTGTTGGCCCGCTGGTCTTGGCCGTCAGTCAACTCGGTGTAGGCCAATTCGGGCGTCAGGCGCATGCCCATCCAAGAAAACACCTGGCTGGCATTCACGCCCCACAAGTCACCACGGGGTGCGCCCACTCGTGGGCTCTCGGGTCTCACGCGCGGATCATAGGCACCCAAGCTGGTGTGCACTTTGCCCGCATGCACCTTGACCATGCGTTGGCGTGCCGCATCCATCCAGCCCACGGTCAAGATCTCAGACCCCGAACCCTGCGCAGACCCAGCCCATCGTCCGCCTTGCGTGTAGCCCTGGCTGTAAACACCATTCACATAGCCCGGAAACCGTTCCTTGGTGTCCCACGGCAAGCTGTAGGCATTGGTGTTGGCCCATTCGGCAAATACCCGGTACTGGCCCTGGCCGTAAGTGCTTTCAACGCCCCACAGGCTCATGAACTTGAAGGGCAAAGGTATGGCGCTGCCCGCCGCATCCTCGCCCATCCACTGGGTGTAAGCGGCGCAAGACCCCAACATCCCTGACCAAGACTTGGGACAACGCGCCCGCACGTCGTAGCCGGCAATCTGCCCGCTGCTGTCGGTGAACGGGTCTTCTGGGTTTTTATTGACCTCTTGCCCAAAAAATGACTTGGCCAAGTTCATGACCCCACTGGGCCTGCCAGCACCGCCGGTCTGCAGACCACGGCTCAGGCCCACTTCCAGCCAAGGCTGGGGCTTCATGGTCAGGCGCATGCCCGAAAACATAAAGCCCTGTGGCTGGTTGGCCACCACCCGGGGGTCTTGCGCTTTGGCCACAAACACATCCAGGTTCCAAGGGCCCATCCAGCTCAACCAAGCGCTGTCTGACGGCGCCACACTCGCGCGTTGAATGCCAGCGCCCGTCCAAGACGGGTTGTTGTGCCCACTCACCAAACTGCTTTGCCAACCCGGCCCCCACCACTGGCGGTGCGAAAACGCCTGCACATTCCAGCCGCCAAAACTCAGCACTGCTGCGCTGCCACCGAGCCGCGCCTGAAATTCGCCTTCTGTGCCCATGCCACTGAACTGTGACTGCAGAGAATTGGGGTTGGCTTCTACTCGCACACCCAAACGGCCCGCCACCGACACATCGCCCCATGAGCGGCGCAACTCGGCAGAACTCAGCTGCGCACTGCTGCCCGGCGTGTAGTTCTCGCCATAGCCATTGAGCGCCTCAGACTCCGAGCGCAAATGCACTTGGGCACGCCCTTGGTTCTGTGCCATGTCCAGCTCTTTCAGCACAAAGTCGCGGGCCGTTTGCACATCGGCCTGGGCTGCTGCTGGCGCCATCCTGTCCAGTGCCTGCCGAACCGCCGCAGCAGGCAAAGGCTAGTGGCTGCCCGTCAAAGGCAAGCCCGCATGGTCACCCAGCCACTGCAAATAATGCCGAGCCGCCCAACTGGGGGTGAAGGGCACACTGGCACTTGTCTGTGACCCTGGCTGCGCATGCACCTGCCCCGCACCGGCCCACAAAGCCACCAAACCGAGCCCATAAAAAAAACGTTGCATAAATTTATAAATAAAAGAATCGCTCAATTATCATCGATCCATCCCAGCGGCTTACTGAACGTAAAATCAAAAAAATTGTGACAGCAGAATGACTCAGAACCCGCAAACAACAGACGCCCCTTGGCTTCCAAGCGCTCCACCTGACCGCTGGTACTTGGCGTACACCAAACCCCGTCAAGAGTCGATTGCCCAAGACAACTTGGTGCGGCAAGCCTTTGAAGCCTACCTGCCGCTGTACAAAAAATTCAAAAAAACCGAGCAAGGCCCGGTGGCGCTGTTTGAGCCCATGTTCCCTCGCTACATCCTGTTCCGGCCCAGCAAGCCAGACCAAAGCATCTCGGCCGTGCGCAGCACCAAAGGCATTGCCACCATCGTGCGTTTTGGCTTCGAACCCGCCCAACTGCATGACGACTTGGTGCAACGCATCCGCCAACTTGAACAAGACCGCAACCAAGCCACCTTGCAAGAGCTCAGCAACCTCAAAGTGGGTCAAACGGTGCGCCTCAAGCACAACGCCCTGGGCGGGGTTGAGGGCCTGATTCAAAGCGTGTCCAGCAAAAGGGTGGCCGTGCTGCTCGAAATTCTGGGGCGCCCCACCTTGGTGCAGCTGGAACACCACCAAGTCGACGTCACCCAATAAGTACACACAGATCTTTGTCGCCAACCGTCAGAACCGATTAATCTGCACAGGTTAAGATAGACAGTTGTTGTTTTTGTATTTTTAGCAAAACCGCTGCTCATGATTGTGTTGTTGTTCCAGCATCAACATTGCGGTAGCCTGCATGTCGCGCAGCACCCCTCCTAATTTGTCATCACATATGTTTCACAAGTTCCAGAAGCACTCGCAATCTGTGGCCCATGTCTTGCTGCTGTCGCTCCTTGCTGCAATCGGCTTTCAGGCCCAGGCGCAAATGCAGGTGGCCGCAACAGTGGCTGCCCCGTCATTGTCTGGTTTTGCGGGCATGGGTGGTGCTGGCGGTTTTGTGGGCAATCCGAGCGCGGCTCAGGGTGTGCCCGGCTCAGCAGGTGCCCCGTTGGGTGCTTTGCCAACTGCACCCAACCCCATGGGTGGCGCACAAGCGCCAGGCTCGCAGCAAGGCCGCGACTTGGGCGCCTCAGACGCCCCCAGCGGCGCGCTCACCCCACAACGCGCGCCCCGCACACCTACTCTTAGCCAGTTTCAGCGTTTTGTGCAGGCCGGCACCGGCAACCTGTTGCCCCACTTTGGCAGCAACCTGTTTGACAACCCCCAAACCTATGCGCCAGACGCTGCAGCGCCTGCCCCGGCTGAATATGTGCTGGGCCAAGGCGACGAGGTGCGCATCCGCATTTGGGGCAGTGTGGACTATGCCGACAGCCAGACCATCGACCGCAACGGCCAAATCACCTTGCCCAAGATCGGCAGCGTTCAGCTGAGCGGCGTTCAAGTCAAAGACCTCGAATCCACCTTGCGCAAACACGTCAGCACGGTGTTCAACAACGTCACGCTCAGCGCCAGTCTGGGCAAGTTGCGCGGCATCACGGTTTATGTGGTCGGCCAAGCCCAGCAGCCGGGCACTTACAACTTGAGCAGTTTGTCCACCTTGGTCAACGCGGTGTTTGCCAGTGGCGGCCCGGGTGCCAACGGCAGCATGCGCAACATCCAGCTCAAGCGCGGCGGCCAGACCATCACCACGCTCGACCTGTACGACTTCATCGCCCAAGGCGACAAAAGCAAAGACGCCCGCCTGCAGCCGGGCGACGTCATCATGATCCCGCCAGCGGGTCCGCGCGTGGCCCTCACGGGCGCCACCGACCACCAGGCCATTTACGAACTCAAGCCCGGCAACACCGTGCAATCCATCTTGCAGCTGGGCGGTGGTTTGGCCTCTCTCACCACGCCCCAAAAAGCCTTGCTCGAGCGGGTTTCGCCCCAGCAGAAGCACCCCCGCCAAGTGCAAGAAATCGTGCTCAATGCACAGGGCCTGCAGCAAACCCTGCAAGACGGTGATGTGCTCACCCTGTTTGCCATCAGCCCTCAGTTTTCAAATGCCGTCACCTTGCGCGGCAACGTGGCCGCACCCTTGCGCTACAGCTTCATCAGCGGCATGCGCATCTCGGACCTGATCCCCGAGCCGCAGGCCTTGATTCAGAGTGATTACTTCGTGCGCAAAAACGGCCTGGTCCAATTGAAGGAGCCTGAAACCATCAACAAAGTGCAGGTTTTGAACGACGTTAAAAACCTGCTGCAAGAAGTCAATTGGGACTATGCCGCCATTGAGCGCCTCGACCCCAAAGAGGTGAAAACCAACTTGGTGACCTTTAACTTGCGCAAAGCGGTGATTGACAAGGACCCCCAGCACAATTTGGTCCTGCAGCCCGGCGACGTGGTCACCGTATTCAGCGTCAACGATGTGCCGGTGCCTGTGTCCAGGCGCACCCAGTTTGTGCGCATTGGCGGTGAGGTCAAGGTGCCCGGTATCTACCAAATCAACCCAGGCGAAACTTTGCCTCAACTGTTGCAACGCGTGGGTGGCCTCACCTCGGAGGCCTATTTGTTTGGCGCCGAATTCACCCGCGAATCGGTGCGCCAGCAACAGCAAAAAAACCTCGACCAAGTCATTCGCCGCCTAGAGGCCCAAGCCTCCAGTGCCAGCGCCACCTTGACCGCCAATTTGTCGCCCGACCGCGTCGCCCAGGCGTCTGCGCTCCAACAACAGCAAATGGCTCAGCAGCGCGCGCAAATCGACAAGCTCAAAACCATGCGCAGCCAAGGCCGCGTGTCGCTCGAGTTAAACCCTGCCTTGCATGCTCGCAGCACTTTGTCAGAGCCCTTGTCCACCGAAACGCTGCGAAGCCTGCAGGCTACATTGCCGGCTTTGCCCCTTGAAGACGGCGACACTTTCTTGGTGCCCAGCTTGCCCGCATTCGTGTCCGCGGCGGGCAGTGTCAACAATGAAAACAGCCTGATCTACAAACCCGGGCGCACGGTGGGCGATGTCATCAAATCAGCCGGCCTGACCGAAGAGGCCAATGCCAAAGCCGCCTTTGTGGTGCGCGCCGACGGCTCGATCCTCAGCCGCCAAGGTGCCAGCTTTTTCAATAACTTTGAAAGCCTAGCCGTCATGCCCGGCGACACACTGGTCGTTCCCGCAAAAATAGACCGCGAGAGCAGCTACAACTTCTTGGTCCGCGCCCTGCGCGACTGGACCCAGATCTTCAGCAACCTCGGCATCGGCGCCGCCGCCATCCGCACCTTACGCAACTGATCCCTACCCCATGCGCCTCACCCCCGCCCAAATCGACACCATCCAAAGCACCGTGCACGCGGTGCTGGGGGAGGGTGCGCAGGTCACGCTGTTTGGATCTAGGGTGGACGATAGCCTCAAGGGTGGTGATGTCGATTTGATGGTGGAAGTCCAACAAGGCATTGAAGACCCCGCCGTGGTGTCCGCCCGTATTGCCAGCCGCATCTCGCGCGTGATGCACGGCCGTAAAGTGGATGTTCTTTTGAAAGCCCCCAACTTGTTGGAGCAACCCATCCACCGTATTGCCAGCCAAGAAGGGGTACGGTTGTGAAGCTCCAGCAAGCTCAGCACGAACGCCTGACATTTCTTTGCCGCATCACGCAAAAAGAAATCAAGCACTTACTCGATACAGATCGACGACTGTTTGCCGATTTGTTCACCATCGAAGCAGCGCAAAAAATCGAGACCGATCCCATTTTGGCCGAACGGCTGGACGCATTTGTCAGCCGTTTTGGGCGCTTGCAAGACAACATTGGCGACAAGTTTTTGCCGCAACTGTTGATGGCCGTGGCAGAAAAACCTGGTGCTGCCATTGACAACCTTGACCGTGCCGAGCATCTGGGTTGGATCGAATCGGCGGAAACCTGGCTTGAAATTCGAAAACTGCGCAACCAAATGGTGCATGAATACATTGAAGACCTCGCCATCCTGACCAGCGCCCTCCAAGCTGGTCACCAGCATGTGAGCACGCTGGTCAAAGCAGGCGAGGCCATGATCGCCAAAGCAACCCAACTAATGACCCCGTAGGTCGGTGGCTTTAGCCCCGACAAAAATATGCGCCTGACCCCCGCCCAAATCGACACCATCCAAAGCACCGTGCACGCGGTGCTGGGGGAGGATGCGCAGGTCACGCTGTTTGGGTCGCGGGTCAATGACCAGCAAAAAGGCGGTGACGTGGACTTGTACGTGGAAACCGCGCAACCTGATTTGATGAAAAAAATCCGCTGCAAAGTCAGCCTGCAAGACCAGCTTGATTTGCCGGTAGATTTGATCGTCAAACCGCATGGCGACCGCAGCCCCATCGCGCTGATCGCCAAACAACAAGGCATCCGCCTGTGAGCGAACACATTGCTTTGATCTTTAAAAAGCTGGACCACTTGGCCCGCATGCGGGAGTACTTGAGCTATTCCATCTCTCGGGCAGCGGCCCTTTTGCCCATCTCAGACTGGCACGCCTTGCAGCCAGACCAGCACGAAACATTGGCAGCATTTCGCATTCGCTTCAGCGAATACCAAGAGCACATGGGTAAAACCATGAAAGCCATCGCCATCGAAGAAGAAAAACCCGCCGAGCCCTTCACCGCCGTGCTTCTCTACATGGAAAAGCTGGGCTGCATTGCATCGGTGGAGCGCTGGAAAGACATCCGCGAGCTGCGCAACGCGGTGAACCACGAATACGAAGACGATCCAGCAACGCTGCATGAATTCTTCGAGCAAATGATTCAGGCTGCACCAGAGCTGTTGGCATGGCACGAACAGCTCAACAGCTTTTGCCAAGCCACGTACACCAAAAAATAAGCTTAACCATCACCTACCCATGCGCCTGACCCCCGCCCAAATCGACACCATCCAAAGCACCGTGCACGCGGTGCTGGGTGAGGGTGCGGTGGTGTCTCTGTTTGGTTCGCGGTTGGATGACAGTCGGCGAGGGGGAGACGTGGATCTCTTGATCGAGGCGCAGCCGGAGCCAGTGCTGCTGGATCGTGCCCGCATCAAAAACCGGCTGGAGATGCAACTACAGCTTCCAGTCGACATCGTGACCGCTTCACCACAGCACGCCAGCGCATTTGCACGCATGGCACGCAGCCAAGCCCAGGTTTTGACGGGGTTCGTGAAATGAGCACCGAGCAACTGTTAGGAAACCAGCGTGAGCATCTGGCGGGATTGCTGGAAGCCATTCAGCGCTGCGTGTATTTTTTGAATGCCAGCACCAGCACCATCACTTGGCCATTGTCGGGCGCTTATTTGAGCGAGCACAAAAAAGACAATCCGCTCTTTGAAGCCTTGGCTGCAGTCAACGAACGGTTTGCCAAATTGCAAGACACAACGGGTTCGGCCATGCGGCACAGCCTGTTGTTGTCGGGTGAACAAGCTGACAGCTTCATCAAAGTGTTGGCACTGTTTGAAAAGCAGGGTGTTGTGACCAGCATTGAATCTTGGCAACTGGCCAGAACGGCCCGCAATCTGGCCGCACATGACTACGAAACCGACTACGACAAAGTCGCGGAGCACTTCAACACCTTGCATGAATTGGTGCCTGAACAGGTTCGCATTGCTGCCAAATTCATGAGCTATTGCGCAGAACAGTTGAAAGTCGAGCCGCTCAGTCAAGACTTTGCTATTGAATTTCAACAAGTGTCAAATCAATACAAAAAAACACAATGACCCCGTAGGTCGGGGGCTTTAGCCCCGACAAAAACATGCGCCTCATCCCCGCCCAAATCGACACCATCCAAGGCATCATTATTCGAATAAAATGATGCGAATTTTGATGATCAAAGGACCTTGGCCATGAGAACCACACTGACACTCGATGATCAATTGCTGGCCCAAGCGCAGAAGATCAGCGGGTTAACTGAGCGCACGCAGCTGCTGCGAGAAGCCTTGTTGGCCCTTGTTCAGCGCGAAAGTGCCCATCGCTTGGCGCAACTGGGCGGAACCGAGCCCCAACTCAAGCCCATCGCACGGCAACAATCGGCAGCATGATTTTGGTGGACACCTCTGTGTGGGTAGACCATTTGCGTCAAGGCGAACCGCTGTTGGTTCAGGCCCTGATGCAAACCCAGGCCGCCACCCATCCATTTGTGGTGGGCGAACTCGCCTGTGGCAACCTGAAAAATCGTCAAGCCTTGATTGAACTGTTGCAAGCACTGCCACCCGTGAAACCCGCCATGGACCACGAGGTCATGCACTTCATCGATAGCAAAAACCTGATGGGCAAAGGCATCGGCTACATCGACGCCCACCTTTGTGCCAGCACATTGATTTCTGGCTTCAAGTTGTGGACCCGCGACAAAAGACTGCTTGCGGTGGCGCAAACCCTGGGCTGTGCCTGGGCAGAGCCCGTGCATTGACCCTACAAGTCCAGACTCATACCGCCATGCGCCTGACCCCCGCCCAATACTAAAAACACTACCCATTGACCCCGTAGGTCGGCAGCTTCAGCCCCGACAAATGCCTCCACACCCCGCATGACCGACAACACACACATCCCCGACACCGCAGAAGACGACGAAATCAGCCTGCTTGATTTGCTGCAAACCATTGTCGACAACCTGCGCCTGCTGATTCTCGGCCCGCTGGTGGTGGGCCTGGCCGCATTGGGCTACAGCTTCACCATTCCCCCCACTTTCACGGCCACCGTCAAATTCCTCCCGCCCCAACAACAGCAAAGCGCTGCCGCCAGCATGCTGGCCAGCCTGGGTGGGCTGGGTGGTTTGGCCGGTGCTGCGGGCATCAAAAACCCGGCTGACCAATACCTCGCCTTTATGAAAAGTAACAGCGTGCAAGACGAGCTGATAGCGCGGTTTAAGCTGGACGAGCGATACCAAGCCAAGTTCAAAGAAGATGCGCGTGCGGCACTGACCGGCAGCACCCGCGCCAGCAGTGGCAAAGACGGCCTGATCACGGTGCAGATCGACGACAAAGACCCGAAGTTTGCCGCCGACCTGGCTAACGCCCATGTGGAAGAGTTGCAAAAGCTGTTGGCCCGCTTGGCCGTGACCGAAGCGCAGCAACGCCGCGCCTTCTTTGAAAAGCAACTGAGCCAAGTCAAAGAAAAATTCACCGAGGCCGAACAAGCCCTGCGCGCCACTGGCGTGAGCAGCAGCGTGCTCAAATCTAATCCCACATCGGCACTGGCCGCTGTGGCCGGCCTCAAGGCGCAAGTCACGGCGCAAGAAGTCAAAGTAGGCGCCATGCGCGGCTACCTGGCCGAAACCGCGCCCGACTTCAAACAAGCCATGACCGAGCTGGCCAACCTGCGGGCTCAGTTGGCCAAACAAGAAAAAGACGAACCCGCCGCCGCTGCCGGGCAGGGCGACTATGTGGCCAAGTTCCGCGAGTTCAAATACCAAGAAACCTTGTTTGAACTCTTCGCCCGCCAGTTCGAGATGGCCAAGGTGGACGAATCGCGTGAAGGCGCGGTCATCCAGGTGCTCGACGCTGCCCAGCCCCCCGAGCGCAAGAGCAAACCCAAAAAAGCCCAGATCGCCATCATCGCCACCCTGGCCGCAGGCTTTGCCCTCTTGCTTTTCGTCTTTATCCGCCAGGCCATGCGCAACGCCAGCCAAGACAGCGAATCGGCACAAAAATTGGTTGCCCTTAAAACCAGCTGGCGCAAAGCCATCGGTCGACAAGCAACCGGCCGCTAAGCCCCAACATCCGCACGTTTATCAACATGTTCGCCAGCCTGGATATACCGCCCAGCCCCTACACCGCCTTTGCCGTGTCTCTTGTGACGGCCATCGTCTTGGTGCTTACCACAAAGCTGCATGGCCGCTTCAGCATTGACGGGCTGGTAGGCATCCAAAAAGCCCACACCATGCCCACACCCCGCATCGGCGGCGTGGCCATTTGGGCTGGGTTGATTGCCGCTTGGGCGGTGGCCAAGCCCGAGCGCCAAGCCATTTTGGGGCCCTTGCTGTTGGCGGGCTTGCCCGCGTTTGCCTTCGGCTTGGCCGAAGACATCACCAAAAAAGTCAGCGTCATGGCGCGGCTTTTGGCCACCATGGCCTCTGGTGTGGTGGGTTGGTGGCTCACGGGGGTATCCCTCACCTCGGTTGACATCCCATGGTTTGACTCTTTGCTGGGTATCGGCTTGGTGTCTGTGCTGTTCACCGCCTTCGCCATTGGTGGCGTGGCCAACGCCATCAACATCATTGATGGCTTCAACGGCTTGGCCAGTGGTTTTGTGATCTTGGCCTTTGTGGGCATTGCCGGCATCGCCACGGTCGTTCAAGACACCAATTTGGCCATCGCCTGCCTGTGCGTGGCCGGAGCAGCGTTGGGCTTTTGGTTCATCAACTGGCCTTGGGGCAAGCTCTTTTTGGGCGACGGGGGCAGCTATTTTGGGGGCTTTGCGCTGGCTTGGTCCTGCGTCATGCTCATCGAGCGCAATTCTGGCGTCACCGCCTTTGCCGCCTTGTTGGTGTGCATCCACCCCGTGACTGAAGTGCTCTTCAGCATCTACCGCCGCAAACTGCGCCAAACCCACCCCGGCCAGCCCGACAGGCTGCACCTGCACAGCCTCATCATGCGCCGCGTTGTGCGCAGCACCTTGCGGGTGCCCCCGCACTTGACCAACCCCCTGACTGGTATTTTGCTGGCCCTCATGTCGGCGCCTGCGGTGCTGGCCGTTTATGCGGTGTACGACCAGACTTTGACTGCCGCCATGCTGTGCCTGGTGTTCATGCTGGGCTATGTCACTTTGTATGCGCGATTGGTGTCCTTCCACTGGTGTTCGCCCATTGCATTTTTGTTGCGCAAGCCTCCCATCAACCGCCGCTTCATGCGGACTCTGCAAAAGCAGCCAAGGCTCTGAAGGTCGAGATTGAGGCGCTCAAGGCTGAAGTGGGTGAAGGGCAGGGCGATGGCCATCGGACCATGAAACAAACACCATGAGCAAAATCCAAGTCACGCCAGTAATCCTTTGCGGCGGTTCAGGCACGCGCCTGTGGCCCTTGTCCCGCACAGGTTTCCCCAAACAGTTTCTGTGCCTCACGGGCAACGAAAGCCTTTTTCAGCAAGCCGCCCAGCGCCTGGCGGGCTTGGGGCATGACAACATACAACTGGCCGCGCCCCTCATCGTCAGTGGCGAAGATCATCGGTTTTTGGCGTCTGAGCAATTGCGCGAAGTGGGCATCACTTTAGAAGCAGCCTTGCTAGAGCCCGTGGGCCGCAACACAGCCCCAGCCTTGAGCATGGCCGCTTTGGCTGCCACCCAAAACGGCCAAGACCCCGTGTTGGTTGTCACCCCCGCCGACCAAACCGTTGCCAACACTGCCGCTTTCATAGCAGCGGTGCAACAAGCCATCGTCCAAGCCGCAAACGGCGATATCGTCATCTTGGGCGTCACCCCCGACAAACCCGAAACAGGCTACGGCTACATCCGCACAGACCAAAGTAGGAGCGCACCCCCGTGCGCGAATGTCTTGAATGTCGCTGCCTTCGTAGAAAAGCCCAACCAAGCCACCGCCGATGCCTATATCAAACAAGGCGGCTACTTCTGGAACGCCGGCATGTTCGTGCTTCGGGCATCGGTCTGGCTTAAAGCCCTGCAAACCTTTCGCCCCGACATAGCCCTAGCTTGCCAAGCTGCCTGGGCCGCCAAAACGCAAGACGCCCAATTCATCCGCCCTGGCAAAGAGCAGTTTGCCGCCATCCCCGCCGAGTCGGTCGACTACGCCGTCATGGAGCACTGCCCCGGCAGCGCATTCCCCATCCAAATGGTTCCACTCGATGCTGGTTGGTCAGACCTCGGCGCTTGGGACGCCGTCTGGAACGTGCTGCCCAAAGACGCCCAAGGCAACGCCCATCTGGGTGACGTGCTGGCCACCGACAGCCGCAACACCCTGGTGCACGCCAGCAGCCGCTTGGTTACTTTGGTGGGCGTGAGCGATCTGGTTGTTATCGAAACCGCAGACGCAGTGCTGGTGGCTGACAAAACCCGCAGCCAAGACGTCAAGTACATCGTCACCCAACTACAGAAAACAAAGCGCGAAGAGCACACGCTGCACCGCAAAGTGCATCGCCCCTGGGGTTGGTACGACAGCATCGACGAGGGTGGCCGCTTCAAGGTCAAACGCATTCAGGTCAAGCCCAAAGCCAGTCTGAGCCTGCAAAAACACCACCACCGTGCCGAGCATTGGATCGTGGTCACTGGCACTGCCGAAATCACCAACGGCTACAAGGTGCTGACCTTGACCGAAAACCAATCCACCTACATCCCGCTGGGGGAAGTTCATCGTCTCGCTAATCCCGGGACGATCCCTTTGGAAATCATTGAGGTTCAGTCGGGTAGCTATTTGGGCGAAGACGATATCGTCCGTTTTGAAGACACCTACGGACGGGCGCAACCATGACCCATCACCCGAAAATCTACGTCGCTGGCCACCGGGGCATGGTGGGTTCGGCCATCGTGCGCAAGCTGTTATCCAATGGCTACCCGGCCGAGCGCATCGTCATCCGGACCCACGCCGAGCTAGACCTGACCAACCAAGCAGCTGTCCAAGCCTTTTTTGCACAAGAAAAGCTCGACCAGGTCTACCTGGCCGCAGCCAAGGTCGGCGGCATCCACGCCAACAACACCTACCCGGCCGAGTTCATCTACCAAAACCTGATGATGCAGGCCAACGTCATCGACGCGGCCTTCCGCAATGGCGTGCAAAAGTTGCTGTTCCTTGGCTCCAGCTGCATTTACCCCAAGCTGGCAGATCAGCCCATGCGCGAAGACGCCTTGCTCACCGGCACGCTGGAATCCACCAACGAGCCCTATGCCATCGCCAAGATCGCTGGCATCAAGCTCTGCGAAAGCTACAACCGCCAATACGGCGCCAGCCACGGCGTTGACTACCGCAGCGTCATGCCCACCAACCTCTACGGCCCTGGCGACAACTACCACCCGGATAACTCCCACGTCATCCCGGCACTCATCCGTCGCTTTCACGAAGCCAAGGTTAAACAGGCACCCAGCGTCACCATCTGGGGCACGGGGACACCCAAGCGCGAGTTTTTGTATGTGGACGACATGGCCGCCGCCAGCGTGCACGTCATGAACTTGCCCAAGCCCACTTATGACCAACACACCAGCCCCATGCTCAGCCACATCAATGTGGGCTACGGATCGGACGTGAGCATTGCCGAAGCCGCGCAGACCATTGCCCAAGTAGTGGGTTACACAGGCGCGGTGACTTTCGACACCAGCAAACCCGATGGCACACCGCGCAAGTGGATGGACAGCAGCCGACTCAACAGCCTGGGCTGGCAAGCCCAAGTGCCCCTGCTGCAAGGCCTGACTCAAGCCTATCAAGACTTTTTGACCAGAATCTGACCCCTGTAGGAGCCCACCCCGTGGGCGATTGACTCCTCTGGACACCTAAACAATGACCCAATCCCAAGCCAACCCTAAAGTCGCACTGATTACCGGCATCACTGGCCAAGACGGTTCTTACCTGGCCGAATTTCTTCTGGAAAAAGGTTACATCGTCCACGGCATCAAGCGCCGCGCCAGCAGCTTCAATACCCAGCGGGTGGACCATATCTACCAAGACCCCCACATCGAGAATGCCCGCTTTAAACTCCACTATGGCGACCTGAGCGACACCAGCAACCTGATTCGCATCATCCAAGAAACTCAGCCCGACGAGATCTATAACCTGGGCGCACAAAGCCATGTAGCCGTGTCTTTCGAGTCCCCCGAATACACCGCAGATGTTGACGCCATCGGCACACTGCGCATTCTGGAGGCCATCCGCATCCTCGGCTTGGAAAGGAAAACCCGCTTCTACCAAGCCAGTACCTCCGAGCTGTATGGCCAGGTGCAAGAAACTCCGCAAAAGGAGACCACACCGTTTTACCCCCGCAGCCCCTACGCCGTGGCCAAGCTCTACGCTTACTGGATCGTGGTCAACTACCGCGAGGCCTATGGCATGTATGCCTGCAACGGCATTCTGTTCAACCACGAAAGCCCGCGCCGCGGCGAAACCTTCGTCACCCGCAAAATCACCCGCGGCCTGGCCAACATCAGCCAGGGGCTGGAAGATTGCCTGTACATGGGCAACATCGACGCCCTGCGCGACTGGGGCCACGCCAAAGACTATGTGCGCATGCAGTGGATGATGCTGCAACAAGACCAGCCCGAAGACTTCGTGATCGCCACCGGCGTGCAATACAGCGTGCGTCAGTTCATCCAGTGGAGCGCACAAGAACTGGGCATCACCCTGCACTTTGAAGGTCAGGGGGTGGACGAAGTTGCTATTGTGGACAAAATCGAAGGAGACAACAGCCCAGCCCTTCAGGTGGGGCAGGCGATTGTCAAAATCGACCCACGTTACTTCCGTCCCACCGAGGTCGAAACCCTACTGGGTGACCCCAGTAAAGCAAAAGCCACACTGGGCTGGACGCCTGAAATCACTGTGCAACAAATGTGCGCCGAAATGGTGGCCGTCGACCTACAAGCGGCCAAGCAGCATGCGTTGCTCAAGGCTAACGGGTTTGCGGTGAACGTGAGCGTTGAATGAAAATCGCCATTGCCGGAACCGGTTACGTCGGACTGTCCATAGCCGTGCTGCTGGCTCAGCACCACGAAGTGGTGGCGCTGGACATCGTGTCTGCCAAAGTGGACATGATTAACAAGCGCATCAGCCCCATACACGAGGCCGAGTTGCAGGATTACCTACAAAACAAGCCCCTCAACCTGCGCGCCACGTTGAGCAAGGAGGAGGCCTATACCGGAGCAGACTTCGTCATCATTGCTACTCCTACCGATTACGACCCGGTCACAAACCACTTCAACACTGGCTCGGTAGAGGCCGTAATTCAAGACGTGATGGCCATCAACTCCCAGGTGGTCATGGTCATCAAATCCACCATCCCCGTGGGGTTTGTTGAAAAAGCCCGCCAGCAATACAGCACCACCAATCTGCTGTTTAGCCCCGAGTTTCTGCGCGAAGGGCATCCCATCCAAGTTGTTTGAGTGCATGGGTATGGCCATACCTGTTCTTCACGGTGTAGAGGGTGAATCAGCGGGCATTGTGACGCGTGAAGACGTTGGGTTGTTGTTCGAACCCGAGAACTATGAAGCGCTCATCAATGGGCTACGCCGCCTCGCCGATGACCCAAACTTGCACGCTCGTTATAAAGCCAACGGCCCTCTTGGTGCCAAGCGCTATGACCGTTCATCTCTTGCGGGTCAGATGCTGCAGATATTGAAGGTGCAGGCTGGGGCCTAGGTTATTGTTGTTAAACAGGTGTTGGATGAAGGTATGTTGGCAGCTTCAAATTAAGTGCTCACGCCAACTCCACCGCTGCCTTAAGCAAATTGGGGCTGCTGTAGAGGTAGGCGGCGGTGGTGCTGATGCTGCGGTGCCCAGCCAGCGTTTTCAAAATATGAATCGCTGTGCCTTTGTTGGCCAAGTTGGTCAAAAAAGTCCTGCGGCCACTGTGGCTGCTGGCGCCTTCCAGGCCAGCGCCTTCGTAGATCAGTGCAAAGGTCTGAGCCAAGCTGTTGGCGTTGAACCCCAGCTTGATGTTTTTTGTCTGGCAAAGAACGGGTAGCTGCGGTCCAAGCACGTGGCTTGAGCTGCGTAGGTTTGCAGTTCCTCTTTCAGTTTAGTGCTGACGAACACGGTGCGCGTGTGACGGCCCTTGGCCATGTCGGGCAGCAGGCGAATCTCATCCTTCACCAGCACCTCTGTGGTGGTGACGTCGCTCCAGCGTAAGCCCGCCACCGCGCCAATACGCAGGCCCGCCCAGTGGGTGAGCACCATCATCGATCTGTTCCGTGCGGCGTACTTGCGGGTGTTGATGTGCAATAACAATCGCTCTATTTCTTCCGGGGTCAGTGTCTTTGCTTGTGCCATGGTGTGCGTCTCCTTGAATCATGTGTTTGCGTTAACTGCATTGTGTTTTCATATATTTATCTGGCCAACCAGAAACCGCATGAGTCCCGCCAGACCTTAGGGTTACCTTTGTTTGACTCTGACGAAAAGAACAGGCTGTGGATAACTTTTTGGCGAAAATTTTCTTCAATAAAATCAACGCCTAACCACCGAAATCATGGAAAAACTAAGTTTTCATAGATTTTTTGTGGATAACTCCGCTGCGCTGTGGGTAACTTTTGCGGGTTGGGTTTGAACTTACAGCCATAGGAGCAACGGGAAGGTCGGGCGCGCACAAAGCGGATGAATTGTTGGTTTGAGAAGTTTTGAAATGAACGCATAATTTTTGACATGTAACCTACTTTGTCTTTTACCCACCGCAGATCCGAATGATGTGCCTCTGATGCCCACCTTTTGTTTGTCGCCGACCGTGAAGGCCGCAGGGCATGTGCCGCAGTCCCAGAGCATGAGTTTGCGAAAAGTCCAGCTTGCAGCAAGCCCGAAGGGCAGGGTGTTGTTGGCGCTCTGGAACCGTGGCGTCAAAGAGCTGACAACGACAGAGATCAAGCAAGCAACTGGTGATTGGGAGAAGGGCGATGTCGACAGCTTCGCCGGCTTAATTCCTGCGTGGCTGCTTGCAGCCATTCAAGGTACCAATGCGCCGCGCAAATCCGTCAATTTAGGTCTGTCTGGCGCGTACGACTGGTCCAACCCGAACATCCGTGATGATGTGTTGATCGGCAAGGTGCTCGAAGTGCATAAATTTGAGGACGTTGCACGGCTGTGTTTTTCTTACGGCGTGTCCAAGGTCAAACGCGTGTTCAAGCGGTGTGAGCTCGGGCAAATGACCCGCGACATTGTGACCAGAGTGCTGGGCAACATCAGCAAAGGCCTGAGCGCAACACAGGCAGACGAAGCAAGTGATAGACCTTGGCGTCAGGTTGACTTCTTGGAGTCATCCCCAAAGCTGGAGATTGGCGAAGAGGGCTTCGACGTTGTGGGCTTGGATGAGCTTTTGACCAAGAAAAGCATCGCCCTTTATGACCGTGTCAGGTCACGAGATATCTTTGATTTGATGGTTCTGACCCGTGACCATGGCTACACGTTGAAAGACATCTTTGCGGCCATCGATGCCTATCAGCCCATCAGGCACAAGGATCCTGAGCATTTCAAAAGCGTTGTCACCGGGCTGATTTCGGTGGATGAAAATGATGAGAGCTTTTCCAGCATTCGTCTGAATGTCAAGATGGACGAAAGTTACAAGCACTTTGAAATGTTGATCAACGATTAAGAAGTGAAGGCTGTTCAGCAGCTTCGACTCCTTAAAAATAATCAGGGTCGTGAATCAGTGTAATTGGGGTCAGACCCCGATTTTTTGAATGGATGAAAAGATGACCCAGGTTTTGGTGGTGGGTGGGGCCGGTTACATCGGCTCGCACATGGTGAAGATGTTGGGCCGCCAAGGCTGCAGCGTGACGACGCTGGACGATTTGTCGTCTGGCCACAGAGATGCGGTGTTGTGCGGCGACTTTGTGCAAGGCGACATGGGCGACCGCGCTGTGCTGGACGCCGTTTTGTCACGGGGTTTTGACGCGGTGATGCATTTCGCGTCCTTCATTCAGGTGGGCGAGTCGGTGCAGCAGCCCGCCAAGTATTACCAAAACAACGTGGTCAACACGCTGCTGCTGTTGGAAGCGATGCGTGCGCATGGGGTGGGGCGCTTTATTTTTTCATCCACGGCCGCGACCTTCGGCGAGCCGCAGTATTCGCCCATGGACGAGCAACATCCGCAGCAACCCATCAACCCTTACGGCCGCACCAAGTTGATGGTGGAGCAGGTGTTGGCCGATTACGAAAAAGCCTATGGTTTGCGCTCGGTGTGTTTGCGCTACTTCAATGCGGCTGGTGCCGACCCAGAGGGCCAGTTGGGAGAGCGGCACGAGCCCGAGACGCATTTGATTCCGCTGGTGTTGCAAGCGGCTTCTGGCCGCAGACCGAGCATTGGGGTTTTTGGCCGCGATTACGACACGCCTGATGGCACCTGTGTTCGCGATTACATCCACATCGAAGATTTGTGTTCAGCCCATTGGTTGGCGCTGCAGTCTTTGTTGGGTGGCGCGGGGAGCCAGTCTTATAACTTGGGCAATGGCCAAGGTTTTTCGGTGCAAGAGGTGATCGACACGGCACAGCAGGTCACCGGCCGCAGCATTGCCGTGGTCAACGGTCCCCGCCGTGCAGGCGACCCAGCGCGATTGGTGGCCGACTCCAGCCTGATCCGAAAAAAGTTGGGCTGGCAGCCGCGCTACGCAGACTTGGCCACCATCGTGGCCCACGCGTGGGCGTGGGAGACAAGGCAGGTGGGATGAGATTGCACACGTAAATTGGGGTCAGATCCCAATTGTTTTGGACGATCAAGGAGCCTACGGGCTCCTTGGTCGTTTCTGGGGCTTGGTTTGTTCTAGCAGCGCATTGGACGAAGTTCTATAATGTTTCTTAATGGAAAACAATCGTTTTTTAATTGGAAACATTTTGTCCGTCTCTGAGTTGTTATTTCCCAATCAGTACCGCCGAAAGGTTTTGGCTTTGTTGATGCTGAATCCTCAAAGGTGGCTTCACCTGAGGGAATTGGCTCGACTGACAGGTGCTTCGCCAGGTACTTTGAAAAAAGAGTTGGATGCTCTGACATCTGTGGGGCTGCTCAAGCTCCAAAAAGTGGGTAATCAAACACAGTTCAGTGCCAACATGGAGCATCCGGTGTTTCCGGAGTTGTCTGCATTGGTCAGGAAAACAACTGGGCTGCGCGATGTGTTGGCGCTTGCACTGGCGCCCTTAGCCGCTCAAATTGAAGTGGCGTTTGTTTTTGGTTCGATGGCGAAAGCTACTGAAGGGCCGCAAAGCGACGTGGATTTGTTGCTCATTGGCAATGCCACATTCGGACAGGTGGCCAATGCCGTGTATGACGCGCAGTTGGTGTTGGCGCGAGATATCAATCCGAAGCTTATGAGCCGTGTAGAGTGGTCAGAAAAGAAAAATGCTCAAAACGTGTTCGTTCAAGAATTGATGGACAAGCCAAAGATTTTCATCGTAGGCTCTGAGCATGAACTCTGAACCATTTTCGAATTTTGGACAGCCTGCGCAAACAGAGAAACTTGACCGACTACGATGGAGAGCTTGTCACAGACAGTCTGTTGAGGGAGTGCATCGAGCAAGCCGGCGCGTTGTTGGCCTTGGCAAACCAGAAGTTGAGCGTTCAGTGAGTGCGCGCATTGCATTAATTGGGGTCAGATCCCAATTGTTTTATAAAAGCCGCCTTCGGGCGGCTTTTTGCTTTGGGGCTGTAGATTTCACTTGAACTTGTCAAAAGTCGTTCATTGAACTACATTTGAGTCATGAATTTCGAATGGGACGAAGACAAGAGCAATGCTTGCTTTAGGTTACGGGGTTTTGACTTCGCCTATGCCGTGTTTGCTTTTGCTGATCCGGATCGAATCATTCGCCAAGACGACCGATTCAGCTATGGCGAAGACCGCTATGAGCTGATCGGGCGTATCGAGGGCCGTCTGTTTGTGCTGATCTATACGCCACGGCATGATGGGATTCGGATCATTTCAGCCCGCAAGGCCAATTCACGAGAGATAAAGCGCTATGAAAACCGTTCGCATGAAGATTGATGTTCAAAGCCCCAATGCCAAGCCGATAGGTCGAATCGATGTCAGGCGCGTAGATGTGACGACAGAGGCTGACATCGGTGGACACAAAGCAGAGGATGATGCCAACGCCATGCTGGATGCTGCAAAGTTTGCGCGCCGGGTTCGCCGTCGGCTTGGCTTTAGTCAGATCGAATTTGCCGAGCGGATTGATGTGTCTCTAGACACAATCCGTAACTGGGAGCAAGGCAAACGCTGCCCAACTGGGGCGGCAAAAGCACTTTTGAAGGTGCTCGACAAAGCGCCTGAGGCTGCTCTGGCTGCTTTGCATTGAATTTGTATGGCTGCAAAACTCGCTCTTATTCTCTTTGGCCTGTTCATCGGGGCGATTTTGGGCATTAAATTGGGGTCAGATCCCGATTTTGCTTTGTCATTGCGAGCGAAGCGCGGCAATCTATAGATCGCTTCGTGCCTCGCGATGACGGGGAGCTAGAAATAGGACAACTATCGTGACAGAGGGGGAGGCTTGAAATGAATTCTGCAGGGGCAACGTTTTAGACCTATATGGATATAATTCAAGGATGTCTGATTATCTGAAGCCACTGCACTGGGTGGGGTCCTCAAAGAAGGATCTCCTTGCCATGCCAAGCGACGTCGTCGACGTCTTCGGCTTTGCCTTGCATCTGGCGCAGTCAGGCAAAAAGTATGAACACGCCAAGCCGCTGAAGGGTTTTGGTGGTGCCAGTGTTTTGGAAGTGGTTGAAGACCACATGGGCGATACATACCGTGCCGTTTACACGGTCAAGATCGCCGAGAGGGTGTACGTCTTGCACTGTTTCCAAAAGAAGTCCACCAAAGGCATCGAAACCCCAAAGCAAGACATGGATCTGATTCGTGAACGTTTGAAGGCAGCGCAAGCGCATGCCAAAGGAGCCTGAAATGATCGAGATTGAAACAGGATCGGCCAATGTCTACGAGGACCTTGGTTTGCCCGATGCTGCCGAGATGCAGGTTAAGGCGACACTGGCCGCCAAAATTGGTGAAATCATCAAACACCGCCACCTGACCCAAACTCAGGCTGCTGAGATTCTGGGTATGCCCCAGCCCAAGCTTTCGGGCATGCTGCGTGGTCAGTTTCGAGGCATCAGCGAAGCGAAGATGCTGGAGTGTATGAACCGGCTGGGCCGGGATGTTCAAATAGTGGTGTGTAAGCCATCCCGTTCTCGCGCCACTGGACGAATCAGTGTCGTTTTTGCTTGATAGGTAATTCAAACACTCCACGAGCCCTATGGGGCTCCTTGAACGACAGGTGAAGCGCTATGCAAACCCTTATAGTGATTGATTCTGTATGGCTGCAAAAGTCGCTCTGATTTTCTTGCTTATTTGATGTCGATTTTGAATGCGGGCTTGAAGTCATTGAGTTCGTGCACCTGCAGTCCAACTTCTGCTGAGGTCGCTACATCTTTCCATCGCTTGACTGCTGAGGCCACCTCTTCAAGGATGGATTTCGCTTGGGGCTGTGATAACTCGAAGCGAGCGGCTTGACCTAGCAGTTGCTGTATTGAGGTGATCGGTCCACTGTCTTCGCTGAGCCAGGTTTTGGATTCCGACTCCTTGTCGGGAAAAGGGTTCAAATCAAAAGCAGGCGCCAGTCGCCACTGGTTGTTTCCGTTGTACAGGAACCCGATGTTCTGCAAGTGATCGTCCACATTCGTGATCAGGTGGTTGAACACCAACCGTCGCCACAACTGCCTGGCGTCATCCCTGAAGTTCTCGCACTTGGAGCGCATCACATCGATGATTTCCGTGTACGAATGCTCGTCGTCGCGGTTGGCTTGTAGCAGCGTTGCGCCCGAAATGTAAGGGATGCGATTTTGTTCGGATGTGCGGTCAAAGCGTCGAATCATGGCAACGGGTTGGTCCTGCACCATCACGATCCGTGCTTGAGCACTGTCAATGCCTGCCAGTTGGGCCAGTCGCAGTGCCAACACCTCGCCACGGGTGACAGAGCGCTCATCGTTCACGCTGGGAAACTTGCCGAGCGACAAAGCGCCATCTGAATCCAGGATGGTGCATTTGGGGCGCATGCCGCCCAGGGATGTTCCTTTGCCCTGAAGGTAGGCCAAGTCTTCGGCTGTTTCTTGGCTCACTTCCACTGCGCGGGAGGCGAGGAGGATTTTTTCCAGCTCCAAAAATGCGGGCGTTGATCGCGCACCATCGGCCACGCTGCGCAGGTAGTGCCCGTTCTCATCTCGCAGCCGCAGTGCGCCCACTCGGCTGAAATCATCGACACAAGCGAGATAGTTCGCTTCGGTCAGTGGCCCGAGCGACGCATCTTTGGCACGTGCCTTGGCATGCGCGCGCGCGATCACCCTGCGCCCCCACGCATCTGGCTCGGTATCAGCCAAGGCCAAAAAGAAGCAGGTGTCGTTCTTGGTCGGAGGCTTACGCAGTTGGTAGCCGCTTTGGCGGTTGAGGTCAGGAGAGACATCGAAGAACTGGGCATCTGCCAGCCAATCGTCGCTGTAGGCGAATTGAGAGAACTCCCGTTGCCCGTCCTTGATGAAGCTGAGCCGACCCAGCGGTTTTTCCGCCTTGCCAAGAAAGACGTTCAACTGCGTGCGCTGCCTCGCCTGTTTGAATGCAGGTTTTGTGGCCATCAAAACGCTCCTGACTCTGGTGACTTGCGGGACTTGCGAACGCGCTGGGGCAACTGCTCATCCATCAAGGTCAAGCCAATGGTGTCTTGGGGGGTGTCCAGGAGTTGATCGAGTTTGTCGAGCTCGCCAAACACCTGCAAGGCCCGGGCGAAATGAACCAGTGCGGTGCCAGGGTGGCCAACCTCCATTCGCCGCACGGTGTGGACAGATGCGCCAATGCGTTCTGCCAGATCTTCTTGTGTCAGGTGTCTGCGCCGACGCGCAAGCGAAATCGCTTGGCCCAGACGGGTCAGGCTGCGCCTGACAGGCAGCGGTACAGGAGACAAGGATTTCATTTAAGACGCATTTTATGGCCCTCTATGGATTTTAGCAACTCATATATGAGCGTTTATTTTTATTTGGCTATAAGTAATTGGGGTCAGATCCCAATTGTTTGTTGCGCGCCCAGGGGCTTGCTGCGCGGTCTGTGATGCCGAAGTTTTTTGCGCGAAGTGAAATTGGGGTCAGATCCCGGGGTTGTGGGGGATGGATCGCTTCGTGCCCCGCGATGATCGAATCGAGGCGGCCATGGATTTGCCTTGTGCCTCGGGCATGGAGAAATCGACGACCGCTTTGACCTTTGGCTTTGTGAAGTGGATAATTTGTTGTATTACATGTGTACAGGAGTGTTGCAATGACCGCCAGAACCATCAACGTACGCCTGCCCGAGGCGCTTTACAACCAAATCGAAGAGCTGGCCAAGGCGACCGCACGGACCAAGAGCTTTTTGGCCATCGATGCGCTGACCCACTATGTGCAAAGTGAATCCTGGCAGATTCGTGACATTCACGAAGGCATTAAGGAGGCCGATGCAGGCGAATTCGCAACCGACAAGCAGGTCAAAGCGGTATTTGCCAAATACGGCGCTTGATTCATGTTGATCAAATGGACCAAGGCAGCGCTCGCGTCTGTTGATGAAATCGCTGGTTTTATCGCCAAAGACAATCCGACCCGCGCCACCAGCTTTGTGATGGAGTTGCAGGCCGCTGTGACCAAACTTCAGGCTCATCCTGGCATGGGCCGGGCTGGTCGCGTTCCCGGCACGCGTGAGCTGGTCCTGCACAATAAATACATCGCCATTTACCGCGTACGTGGCGACGATGTTGAAATTTTGAGATTGCATCACGCAGCCCGAAATCTATGAACAGCCGGGTCAGCCCCCTGAAGCGGAGCTTTGACCGTAAATTGGGGTCAGATCCCAATTGTTTCAAAAGAGCCGCCAGGCTCTTTTCTTGTTGATGCTCTCCTAAAATTTCCCCATGTTTGTTTTCTCTAAATTGCTCACCGCTATCACCCAGCCCATGTTTTGGTTGGCGCTGTGGTGGGCGATGGCTTTGCTGATACTGCTGCGGTGGCGCAAGCTGGCGATGGCCATGCTGTGGAGTGGCTTGGTGGTGTTGGGGCTGCTGGGCTTTGAGTCGGCGCCCCAGGCTTTGTTGCGCGCTCTGGAAAACCGTTACCCGGTGCCCAGTCGTGCTTCTGTGGGGGAACATGTGGGCGTGATCGTGTTGGGCGGGGCGACGCAGCATCCTGGCAGTTACCAAGCGCATGGGCAGGTGCCACTTGGTGAGGCAGCTGAGCGCATGACCGTGCCAGTGGGATGGATGCGGCAGCACCCGCAGCTGACTTTGGTGTTTGCGGGTGGAGAGGGGCGGTTGCTGACCACCGGGGTGACCGAGTCCGAATTGGCCAAGGTTTTTTATGAAGAACAGGGTGTGGACATGGCCCGTGTGCGCTTGGAAGGCGGTTCGCGCACCACCCGAGAAAACGCCCAACAAGTGGCGGCGCTTTTGGGCGAGCGCTGCCGCCAGCCTTGGTTGTTGGTGACTTCGGCCTGGCACATGCCCCGGTCATTGCCCGAGTTTGAGTCCGTGGGCTGCTGCGTCACGCCTTACCCGGTTGACTTCAGAACCGGCGCCGATACGCCTTGGACCGAGTACTCGTTGGCGCGCAGCCTGCTGCTTTGGCAGACGGCTTTGCACGAGTGGCTGGGTTTGTGGGTGTATGGAGTGACGAGGTAACTGGGGTAATCGTCCCCTATGCCAGTTGGCATGGCAGTCTTATAATGTATACGTACAACGTGTTCAAGGACGATCATGCACAAGAAGATGACCATCACGCTCGATGAGGCGGTCTATGAAGGACTGTGGCGCACGATTGGCAAGCGGAAGATGAGCCAATTCATCGAGGACTTGCTGCGTCCGCACGTCCTGGGGAAGTCCCTCGATGACGGGTACAAGGCCATGGCCGAAGACCAGACACGTGAAGCCGAAGCGATGGAATGGACCAACGCACTGGCGAAGGACATGGCCAATGAAGCGCGGTGATGTCTGGTGGGTTGAATTCGATCCAGCGCTGGGTACGGAAATCAAGAAAACCCGCCCTGCAGTCATCGTGAGCAACGATGCAGCGAACAGGAACCTAGCCCGGGTGGTGGTGGTGCCGCTGACAAGCAACACGGGCAGGGCCTATCCAGGCGAGGCTGTTGTGACTGTTGAAGGACAGGCCAGCAAGGCCATGGCCGACCAGATCATGGCTGCTGACAAGGCCAGGCTGAAAACCCAGCTGGGAAGTCTCGTCAAGGCCGATATGCTGGCCGTCGAAGACGCCATCAAGGTGCATCTCGGCTTGCCGAGATAAGAGACGGGCTTGCGGGAATCGCAGCAGTAATTGGGGTCAGATCCCGATTAATTAATCAAGTCATCAACCCGCTGAGCCCAACGCCAAGCCCGCGTGCTCGCGCAGCGGGTGGAAGTGGATCTTGGGAAAGCGCTCTTGCGCCAGGCGCACGTCATACGGGCTGGTGCACAGATAGGCCAGCGTGCCCGCCGCGTCGAGTGACATGCGTTGGGGGTAGGCGTTGGTGAATTCGCGCAGCTCGGCCGGGGTGTCGGCCGTGATCCAGCGGGCGCCGGTGTACTGGCAGCCTTCCAGACGCACATCGCAGTCGTATTCGGCTTTCAGGCGGTGTTGCACCACTTCAAACTGCAGCTGACCGACCGCGCCCAGCAGCATGGGGCCGCCGATTTCGGGTTTGAAGACCTGGATCGCGCCTTCTTCACCCAATTGGTCGAGTCCAGTTTGCAGTTGCTTGGTGCGCAGCGGGTTCTTCAGGATCACGGTCATGAAGAGTTCGGGTGCAAAGAAGGGCAGGCCGGTGAATTGCAAATTGGCGCCGTCGGTGATGGTGTCGCCCAGCTGCACACCGCCGTGGGTCGTAAAGCCAATGATGTCACCCGCATAGGCTTCGTCCACCGCTTCGCGCCGTTGCGAGAGGAAAGTGACCACGCTGGTCGGGCGCAGTTCCTTGGCGGTGCGCTGCACCTTGAGCTTCATGCCGGGCGTATATTTGCCCGAAGCCATGCGCACAAAGGCGATGCGGTCGCGGTGGTTGGCGTCCATGTTGGCTTGCACCTTGAACACCACGCCCGAGAACGCGCTGTCTTCGGGCTGGATTTCTTTGACCACGGGCTGCTTGTTGACCAGCAGGTTGCTGGTGCGGGGCTTGGGCGCGGGGGCCAAGTCCACCAAGGCGTCCAGCACTTCCATCACACCGAAGTTGTTCACGCCGGAGCCAAAGAACACAGGCGTTTGTTTGCCCGCCAAAAAGGCCGCTTCGTCAAATGCGGGCGATGCGCCCGTGGCCAGTTCCATGCTGTCCATGGCGGTTTGCCATTCCAGGCCAAAGCGCTCGGCCAGTTGGGCTTGCTCGGTGAGGGGAATGGTTTCAAAGTCTTGCGGCAGGCGTTCGCTGCCAGAGTCGAACACCGTCATGGCCTGCGTGCGCAGGTTGATGATGCCGCCAAACGATTTGCCTTGGCCCACAGGCCAAGTCATGGGCACGCAGGGCATGCCCAGCTCGCGCTCGACCTCGTCGAGGATGTCGAGCGGGTCGCGCACCTCGCGGTCCATCTTGTTCACAAACGTGATGATGGGCGTGTCGCGTTGACGGCACACCTCGATCAGGCGGCGGGTCTGGGCTTCCACACCGTTGGCCGCGTCGATCACCATCAGGGCCGAGTCCACCGCGGTGAGCACGCGGTAAGTGTCCTCGCTGAAGTCTTTGTGGCCGGGCGTGTCGAGCAGGTTGATGACATGCTCGCGGTAGAGCATTTGCATGACGGAGGATGCCACCGAGATGCCACGTTGCTTTTCGATTTCCATCCAGTCCGATGTGGCGTGGCGCGAGGCCTTGCGGGCCTTGACCGAGCCGGCGATCTGGATCGCGCCCGAGAACAACAGCAGCTTTTCGGTCAGCGTGGTCTTACCGGCGTCGGGGTGCGAAATGATGGCAAAAGTCCGGCGGCGCCGGGTTTCGTGGGCGTAGGTCACAAGGGGTCCTGAAGATCGTGCGGGTGGCCAAGCAGCCCCCGAGGTGGCCAAGCCCTGTGTAGGCTGGCAAAAGCGAGATTTTACCGGGGTGGGGGTGCACTTGGCCTGTTGTCAGCCCGAGACTCAGGTGTAGCGCTTGCTGCTCAGGTTTTTCTTCATGTCGCGCAGGGCCGGTTGCAGCGCTTCACCAATCCGCAGGGCCACGGTGGTGGCCAGGATGTCGATGATGAGCAGGTGCAGCAGCCGCGAGACCATGGGGCTGTATTTGTCATAGCCCTCGGGGTGGTCTGCCGTCAGGTGGATGTGCCCGGCGCTGGCCAGGGGCGAGCCGCTGGCGGTGATGACGATGGTGGTGGCGCCTTGTTTGCGGGCGATGTCGCAGGCGTCCATCAGGTCGCGGGTGCGGCCCGAGTTGGAGATGATGACGGCGCAGTCACCCGGCTGCAGCATGGAAGCGCTCATGACCTGCATGTGGCCGTCGCTGTAGGCGATGGCGTTCACGCCCAGACGGAAGAATTTGTGCTGCGCGTCTTGCGCCACGATGCCGGAGTTGCCCACGCCGTAAAACTCGATGCGGTGCTTGGTTTTTTGGGTGGCGGCCAGGGCCTTCGCGGCATTTTCGAGTGCGAACGAGCTGGCGTCGTTGCGGTACTTTAAAAAGGCGGCCACGGTGTTGTCGATGACTTTGACCGCGATGTCGCTGGTCTTGTCGTCGGCGTCCACGCTGCGGTGGATGAAGGGCACGCCTTCGCTCACGCTGCCCGCCAGCTTGAGTTTGAAGTCAGACAAGCCGTCGTAACCCACGCTGCGGCAAAAGCGCACCACCGTGGGTTTGCTCACATGGGCGCGGTCGGCCAACTCGGTCACGGGCAAGTTGGCAAAGGCCCGAGGGTCGGCCAGCACGAGTTGGCCCACGCGTTGTTCGGCCGGGGCCAAGGAGGGCAGGCAGGCTTTGATGCGGTCAAGCATGGGGCGTTTCCTTGTCAGACTTCTTCGGACCAGCAAAAGCCGTCGCGCGCGATCATCGCGCTGGACGCGCTAGGGCCCCAGGTGCCTGCAGCGTAGGGGCGGGGGCCGATGGTGTCGTTTTGCCAGTGTTGCAAGATGGGCTCGACCCAACGCCAGGCCTCTTCTTGTTCGTCGCTGCGCACAAACAAGTTCAAACGCCCGTCCAGCACATCGAGCAGCAAGCGCTCGTAGGCACCCACACGCTGGCTGCCAAAGCGTTTGTCAAAGTCCAAGTCCAGGTGCACCGGGCTCAAGGTGGCGCCGCCACTGCCTGGGCCGCGTTTGCTCTGACCTTGGGCAAACAGGTGCAGCTCCAGCCCGTCTTTGGGTTGCAGGTGGATCACCAGTTTGTTGGCTTGACCCATGGGGCTTTTGAAAATTTCGTGCGGCGTGGGGCGGAAGTTGATTTCGATGTGCGCCTCACGCGAGGCCATGCGTTTGCCGGTGCGGATGTAAAAGGGCACGCCCGCCCAGCGCCAGTTGGCGATTTCGGTACGCAGGGCCACGAAGGTTTCGGTGCTGCTTTGGGCACTGACGCCAGTTTCATCGCGGTAGCCGGGCACAGACTGACCGAACACATTGCCCGCGCTGTACTGGCCGCGAATGACGTGCTGGCTCAGGGTCTCGGGCGTCCAGCGTTTGAGGGCGCGCAGCACCTTGAGCTTTTCGTCGCGGATCGCGTCGGCGTGGGCGTTGATGGGCGGCTCCATCGCGATGGCGCACAGCAGTTGCAGGGCATGGTTTTGCACCATGTCACGCAAGGCGCCAGTGGTCTCGTAAAAGCCGCCACGCTTTTCCACGCCCAATTCTTCGGCCATGGTGATCTGGATGTTGGCGATGTGCTCGCGCCGCCACAGGGGCTCAAACAAGGCGTTGCCAAAGCGCAGGGCAAACAGGTTTTGCACCGCGGGCTTGCCCAGGTAATGGTCGATGCGGAAGATCTGTTGCTCTTTGAAGGCCTTGCCGACGGCCGCGTTGATCGAGCGGTTGGACGCCAGGTCGTGCCCCAGCGGCTTTTCCAGCACGATGCGCGTCTTGGATGTGTTCAGGCCGTTGGCGGCCAGTTGCTCGCACACCGTGGTGAACAGGCTGGGCGCGGTGGACAAGTACATCACCACGCTGTCGGTCTCGCGCTCGGCCAGGCGCTTGGCGAGCGCTGCGTAGGACGCGGGCTGGGACAGGTCCATGCGCACATAACAAAGCAAGCTGGCAAATTCAGCGAACTCTTCGGCTTGGGGGCGCTTGTCGCCATCGACTTGTTCGAAGCGCGACTGGATGCGCTGGCGGTATTGCTCGTCGCTCAGCTCATCGCGCCCCACGCCGATGATGCGGCCGCCTTCGGGCAAACTGCCGTGGCGAAAGGCTTGAAACAGCGCGGGCATGAGTTTGCGCCAGACCAGATCGCCGGTGCCGCCAAAGAAAACCAAATCAAAAGCCATGCTGTTTTAGAGTTACATAAAATTGACTTTGTAATGTAACTTTGTTTCATGGATAATTCAAGTTTGATTTTTGTAACGACCATGAACCAACTCGACGCCCTCAAGCAATTCACCACGGTGGTGGCCGATACCGGCGATTTCAAGCAGTTGGCCCAGTT
>CANGZO010000001.1 GCA_947458305.1 Comamonadaceae bacterium | reverse complement strand
TATCGCCAAACAGGCGGTGATGAAGGCTGGCCAATACGCCTACCGTGACCGCCGCACCAAAAAGCGTGTGTTCCGTCAGTTGTGGATTGCCCGTATCAACGCCGCTGCGCGTGAATGCGGTCTGACTTACAGCCAATTCGCCAACGGCCTGAAGAAGGCTGCCATCGAAATCGACCGTAAGATGCTGGCGGACATCGCCGTGCACGACAAGGCCGCTTTTGCTGGCATCGTGAACCAAGTCAAAGCCAAATTGGCCGCAGCTTGAGTCCATGAGTGGCATGGGCCTATGGGCCTGTGACACGCACTCGATCAAAGGGATTGAGGCTCGCAAAAGCTTCAATCCCTTTTTTATTTTGTCATCTACGAAATTCCCATCATGAATGAGCTGGACACCCTGGTCGAATCTGCCCGCCAGAGTTTTTTGCAGGCACAGACACCTGCTGACCTGGAAAATGCCAAAGCCCTCTTTCTGGGCAAAGCCGGTCGCATCACCGAACTGATGAAGGGCATGGCCGCTTTGAGCGTGGATGACAAGAAAACACGTGGTGCTGCCATCAACATCGCCAAGCAGGCGATTGAGGCTGCGCTGAATGACCGTCGCCAAGCGCTGGCCGATGCCGAGTTGCAAGCCCAACTCAAGGCCGAGGCGCTGGATGTGACGCTGCCGGGTCGCAGTGTCAACGCAGGTGGCTTGCACCCTGTATCACTCACGTTGGAGCGGGTCGAAAATATTTTTGGCTCCATGGGTTTCGAGGTGGCCCAAGGCCCCGAGATCGAGACCGACTGGTTCAATTTCACCGCGCTCAACACACCCGAAGACCACCCAGCTCGCTCCATGCATGACACCTTCTACGTCGAAGGCGGTCATTTACTGCGCACGCACACCAGCCCGATGCAGATTCGCCATGCGGTGCAGCACGTCAAGCGCTACCGCAACCAGCTCGATGCGGGTCAGGGCATGCCCGAGATTCGCGTGATTGCCCCTGGCCGTACCTACCGCGTGGACAGCGATGCGACTCACTCGCCCATGTTCCACCAATGCGAAGGCCTGTGGATTGGCGAGAACGTGAGCTTCAAAGACCTCAAGGTCGTGGTCACCGATTTTTGCCGCACCTTCTTCGAAAGCGACGACCTGGTGCTGCGCTTTCGCCCCAGCTTTTTCCCCTTCACCGAGCCCAGTGCTGAGATCGACATCCAGTTCCAAAGCGGCCCTTTGGCCGGTCGGTGGCTCGAAGTGGGTGGCTCAGGCCAAGTGCACCCGAACGTGGTTCGCAACATGGGTCTCGACCCCGAGCAGTTCATCGGCTTTGCCTTTGGCATGGGCATGGACCGCTTCACCATGCTGCGCTACGGCGTGAACGACCTGCGCCTGTTCTTTGACGGCGATGTGCGCTTTCTGAATCAGTTCCAGTAATTTCCAAGCCGAGACACGAGTCATGCAATTTCCCGAATCCTGGTTGCGCGAATTCTGCAACCCGCCCCTGACGACACAGCAACTGGCCGATACCTTGACCATGGCCGGCCTTGAAGTGGAAGAACTCGAGCCCGTAGCCCCGCCTTTCACCCACATCGTGGTTGGCGAAATCAAGGAAGCCGTGCAGCACCCGAACGCCGACCGTTTGCGTGTGTGCCAGGTGGACGTGGGGCAGGCAAGCCTGCTGAACATCGTCTGCGGCGCGCCCAACGCCCGAGTGGGTATCCGTGTGCCTTGCGCCATGGTGGGTGCCGAGCTGCCACCCGGTGAAGACGGCAAGCCTTTCTTGATCAAAGTGGGCAAGCTGCGTGGTGTGGAGAGCCATGGCATGCTGTGTTCGGCCAAAGAGCTGAAAATCGCCGATGACCATGGTGGATTGCTGGAGTTGCCACTCGACGCACCTTTGGGTCAAGACATCCGTCAGTACCTGAATCTGGACGACACCCTGATGACGCTCAAGTTGACGCCCAATTTGGCGCATTGCTTGAGTGTTTACGGCATTGCCCGCGAAGTGTCGGCCCTTACCGGTGCGCCACTCAAGGCGCCATCGTTTCCGGCTGTGGCCACCCAGATCAGCGACAAGCTGGCCGTGAATGTCCAGTCCCCCGATCTGTGCGGCCGCTTCAGCGGTCGTGTGGTGAAGGGCGTGAACACGAAGGCCCAAACCCCACAGTGGATGGTGGACCGCCTGGCACGTTGTGGCCAGCGCAGTGTGAGCCCGTTGGTGGATATCTCCAACTACGTGATGTTCGAGTTCGGGCGGCCTTCGCACATCTTTGACCTCGACAAAATTCACGGTGGCCTGCAAGTGCGTTGGGGCAATCCCGGTGAAACGCTCAAGCTGCTCAATGGCAATACCGTGACGGTTGATGACAAGGTCGGCGTGATCGCCGATGACCGCCAAGTCGAGTCTCTGGCCGGCATCATGGGTGGTGACGCCACTGCCGTGTCCGACGACACCCAAAACATCTACATCGAAGCCGCCTTCTGGTGGCCCACCTCGATTGCTGGCCGCTCGCGCCGCTACAACTTTTCGACCGATGCGGGTCACCGATTCGAACGCGGCGTGGATCCGCAGTTGACGGTGGAGCACATTGAGCGCATCACCCAATTGGTGCTGGACATTTGCGGCACGTCCGAGACCCAAGTCGGCCCCGTCGACGACCAGATTCTGAACATTCCAGCCATCAAGCCCGTCACGCTGCGCGTGGCCCGTGCGGTCAAGGTGATTGGCATGCCTTTGACGCAGCGGCAATGCGCTGACGCCTTGCGCGGCTTGGGTCTGCAAGTGGCTGAAGGCGAGGGCGCCGTCACCGTGACGCCGCCCAGCTTCCGGTTCGATTTGCAGATCGAAGAAGACCTGATCGAAGAAGTGGCCCGCATGGTGGGCTACAACAACCTGCCTACGAATCCGCCTCTGGCTCCCATTACCGCCAAGGTGCGCCCTGAGACTGAGCGCAGTCCATCGGCAGTGCGACGAGCTATTGCCGCTTTGGGGTACCAAGAAACCATCAACTACAGCTTTGTCGAAGAAGCGTGGGAAAAAGACTTGGCAGGCATCACCAGCCCGATCCGCCTGCTCAACCCGATTGCCAGCCAGATGAGCGTGATGCGCTCGAGCCTGATCGGCTCGCTGCTGCAAGTGGTCAAGTTCAACGCCGACCGAAAGGCCGATCGCGTGCGCGTGTTCGAGCTGGGCCGTGTGTTCTTGCGCAATGCTTCGGTGCAGAGCAGCGACACCACCGTGGAAGGATTTGACCAACCCATGCGTGTGGCCGGTATGGCTTGGGGCCCGGTCGAGTCATTGAGCTGGCAGGGCAAGGCCTGCCAAGTCGATTTTTACGACGTCAAGGCCGATGTGGAAAAGCTCTTGGCCCCGCGTCAAGCCGAATTTGTGGCCGCAGAACACCCGGCCATGCACCCCGGACGCTCGGCCCAGGTGCTTCTCGATGGCGTTCTGATCGGTCATGTGGGGGAGTTACATCCCCGCTGGCGTCAGGCGTGGGATTTGACCAGCGCGCCCGTGGTGTTTGAGCTGACTCTCGATGCTGTCACGGCCCGTCAGGTGCCTGTGGCGCAAGCGGTGGCCAAACACCAGTCGGTGGAGCGAGACATCGCGGTCATCGTCAATGAGCAGGTCACACATGCCCAATTGATGGCAGCCATCCACACAGCGCCTACCCAGGGGTTGCTGCGTGATGCGGTGCTGTTTGACATTTACCGACCAAAGGCCGAGTCAGCCGGTGGTTTGGCTGTGGGCGAGAAGAGTCTGGCCGTGCGCTTGAGTTTGCACAGCGATGAGGCCACTTTGACCGACCTTCAAATTGAGGCTGTCATGAAAAGTGTGGTCTTGGCTTTAACGCAGCAGTTATCTGCGCGTCTGCGTTCTTGAGGCCTTCCATGCAAATCAGTTTTGAATCCCTTGAGACGCCAGCGCTGACCAAAGCCCATTTGGCCGACTTGTTGTACGAGCAGATTGGCTTGAACAAGCGCGAATCCAAGGACATGGTGGATGCATTTTTTGACCTGGTGGTCGAGCAATTGATGGCGGGAGAAGAGGTCAAAATTTCTGGATTTGGGAATTTTCAGATTCGCACCAAGGCGGCACGTCCAGGTCGTAACCCACGCACCGGAGAATTGATTCCTATTGATGCACGTCGTGTCGCCACCTTCCATGCCAGCCATAAACTCAAGGCTTTGGTTCAGGGCGATGCTGTTGAAGACGAAGGTGTGGAGATGGTGGGCCGCTGAATCTTTTCAAGGAGCCAGCCGTGTTGTTCAAATTCAAAAGCCAAATCACCAGCGATCTCATCATGCTGGAGGCCGATGGCCGAAGGTTGCTCAAAATCATGCTGGGAGATGACCCGGTCAAAGGGATCGTTCTCAGCCAAGACATGCCTCAGGTATTGGCCAAATTGGAATCGGCGGTGGCCCAAGACGAAGCCCTTCGTGCTCAGCGCAGTCAAGATGCCCAAAAAGGCAAAAAACAGGATGCTTTAGAGGTCACCCCCCCAGAGTCTGAGCTTGATGCTGTTCGGTTGGCTCAGCGCGCCAGCCCGATGATCAAGTTGCTCAAACAATGCGTGGCGACCCCAACTGACCTGGTTTGGGGTGTTTGAACTCAGTTCGGTCGTTTGCCAAAGACCGAGCCACCCAATTTGAAGCCGGGCTTGATTTGTCGCTTGGCAAACCAGCCTTGGTTCATTTCAAGGACAAAGCGCACGGGTTTTGTGGAGCAGTGCGAATCGTCGTTCAAGGGTTTCATGTCCGCCAAGTTGACGATGGTGCCGTCGTCTTCCAAAAATGCAGCCGTGAGCGGAATCAGTGTGTTGCGCATCCAAAAGCACTGGGTGCTGGGTTGGTCAAAAACAAACAACATGCCTTCGTGCTGCGGCATGTCCTTGCGCCACATCAAGCCGATTTGGCGTTGCTCCTGTGTTTGGGCCAACTGAACATCCAGGCGGTGCATGCCTGCCATGAGTTGTGTGCGCTCTAAACCCATTTGAGGTGTGCCTTGGGCAAAGCTTGAACTGCAGCCAAGCCAAATCAATAGCCCAAAGCATCTATTCAGGAACGAAAAAGACCGTGCTGGAAAAATACGAGTCAAAAGGGTGAGGCGATTCATGGGATGCGAGAGGGCATGAAGTATTGCAAGCCACCGAGCATAAATGATCAAGCCAGCGAGGCCGTGGCAAAGAGCGGTATGGCCTAGTTGGGCCCGATCCCTGAACCATCGCTCAGGGGTGTGGTGGCATCGGTGGCGGGTCGGATGGCTTCTGGTGTGGCTTGCTCGGCTTGAATTCGAACCGCCAAAAATCCTTTTTCTCCCTCGATCAAGTCAAAGCTGACCCTTTGACCCTCTTTGAGGGATTTGAAACCCGCCATCTCGATGGCCGAAAAATGGGCGAAGGCGTCAGCCCCTCCGCCATCGGGCTGGATGAAGCCAAAACCCTTGGCATCGTTGAACCATTTGACCGTGCCTTGGGGCATACCCTGTCTCCATTTTTTATCTGATGAATCAGTTTGAGTATTTCTTGATGAATTTGTCAATGTGAGGTTTTCCCGGGGGCGATGTTTTTTGGCCGCTGGGCATCAAGACTTTTCGTGCTGCAGCCTCAAAGGGCTTGAAAGCATCGATAGAATGAATTCATGGCAACGAAAAAACCTCTAAATCCGACGCTGCCGACTGTGACACCCCGAACGCCCGATGGAGGCGATGCGGTGGTGCTTGAGCGGCGCACCCAAAAAATTGAACCGCCTCAGATGTACCAAGTGGCGATGCTCAACGACGATTTCACACCGATGGAGTTTGTCGTGATGGTCATCCAGGAGTTTTTCAGCAAAGACAGGGAATCAGCCACCCAAATCATGCTCAAAATCCACTTGGACGGCAAAGGCGTTTGTGGCGTTTACTCGCGGGACGTGGCCGCTACCAAGGTGGATCAGGTTTTGGACGCAGCCAAACAGGCGGGTCATCCACTGCAATGTGTCAGCGAACCTATTGAATAAGTGGACATGCCCCTCATCTCCCAACCATCTCTCTCACTCAGCAAGGCATAAGGAAATCACATGATTGCCCAAGAATTGGAAGTCAGTTTGCACATGGCCTTTGTTGAAGCCCGTCAGCAACGCCACGAATTCATCACGGTTGAGCATTTGCTTTTGGCCTTGTTGGACAACCCCAGCGCGGCTGAGGTGCTGCGCGCTTGCGCCGCCAACATTGACGATCTGCGCAAGGCCCTGGGTAATTTCATCAAAGACAACACTCCCCAAGTGGCGGGTACCGAAGAGGTGGATACACAGCCCACTCTGGGCTTTCAGCGCGTCATCCAACGTGCCATCATGCATGTGCAGTCCACGGGCAATGGTAAAAAAGAAGTGACAGGCGCGAACGTGCTGGTGGCGATTTTTGGCGAGAAAGACTCCCACGCCGTTTACTACCTGCACCAGCAGGGCATCACACGTTTGGATGTGGTCAACTTCATCGCACACGGTATCCGCAAAACCGATCCGCCCGAGGCGGCCAAGTCTGACTCCCCTGCCAGTTCTGAAGCCGAAGAGTCCAGTGGTGGTGAGCGCAACGAGAAAGCTTCTCCCCTGGAGCAGTTCACCAACAACCTCAACCAGGCTGCCAAAGAAGGCAAGATCGACCCGCTGATTGGCCGAGAGTATGAGGTGGAGCGCACCATCCAAATTTTGTGCCGTCGCCGCAAAAACAACCCGCTGTTGGTAGGTGAAGCCGGCGTGGGTAAAACCGCGATTGCCGAAGGCTTGGCCTGGCGCATCACCCAAGGCACAGTGCCTGACATCTTGGCCGAGGCCACGGTTTACTCGCTGGACATGGGCTCGTTGCTGGCAGGGACCAAATACCGGGGTGATTTTGAGCAGCGCCTCAAAGGCGTGCTCAAATCCCTCAAGGACAAGCCCAACGGCATCCTGTTCATCGACGAGATCCACACCCTGATTGGTGCGGGTGCGGCCTCGGGCGGCACCTTGGATGCCTCCAACTTGCTCAAGCCAGCTTTGTCCAGTGGCCAACTCAAATGCATCGGTGCGACCACCTTCACCGAGTACCGCGGCATTTTCGAAAAAGATGCGGCCCTGTCGCGCCGCTTCCAAAAAGTGGACGTGGTCGAGCCAACGGTTTCAGAGACCGTGGACATCCTCAAAGGCCTCAAGAGCCGTTTTGAAGATCACCACAGTGTCAAATACACCATCGCCGCTTTGCAAGCCGCTGCCGAGTTGTCGGCCAAGTTCATCAACGACCGCCAGCTGCCTGACAAAGCGATTGACGTGATCGACGAGGCCGGAGCTGCCCAACGCATCCAGGCCGCTTCCAAGCGCAAAAAGACGATTGGCAAATCCGAGATCGAGGACATCGTGGCCAAGATCGCCAGGATTCCACCGGCCAACGTGTCCAACGACGACCGCAGCAAATTGCAGACCATTGAGCGCGATCTCAAGTCAGTGGTGTTCGGCCAAGACAAAGCCCTTGAAGTGCTGGCCTCTGCGGTCAAGATGGCCCGCTCGGGTTTGGGCAAGACCGACAAACCCATTGGCGCTTTCTTGTTTTCAGGCCCCACCGGTGTGGGCAAGACCGAAGCCGCCAAGCAGTTGGCTTACATCATGGGCATCGAGCTGATCCGCTTTGACATGTCTGAGTACATGGAGCGCCATGCGGTCAGTCGCCTGATCGGCGCGCCTCCGGGCTATGTGGGCTTTGACCAGGGTGGCCTTTTGACCGAAGCCGTGACCAAGAAGCCGCATTGCGTGCTCTTGCTCGACGAGATCGAAAAAGCCCACCCAGACATCTTCAACGTGCTGCTGCAGGTCATGGACCATGGCACCTTGACCGACAACAACGGGCGCAAGGCCGACTTCCGCAACGTGATCATCATCATGACCACCAACGCGGGTGCCGAGACCATGAACAAGGCCACCATCGGTTTCACCAATCCGCGTGCAGCCGGTGACGAAATGGGCGACATCAAGCGCCTGTTCACCCCCGAGTTCCGCAACCGCCTGGATGCCATGGTCAGCTTCAAGCCACTCGATGAGCAAATCATCTTGCGCGTGGTGGACAAGTTCTTGCTGCAGCTCGAAACCCAGCTGGGCGAGAAAAAAGTCGAAGTCACCTTCACCGATGCTTTGCGCAAGTTCCTCGGCAAGAAGGGTTTCGATCCGCTCATGGGCGCTCGCCCGATGCAGCGCTTGATCCAAGACACCATTCGCAAAGCTTTGGCCGACGAGTTGTTGTTTGGTCGCCTCACCGACGGTGGCAGGCTCACTGTGGACATCGACGACAAAAATGAAGTTCAGTTGGACATCACGCCTACCCCTAAGAAAGACAGCCGTGCTTCGCGCTCTGAACCCACCGAGCCTGAGGAAGCCACTGCGGGTTAACTTCGCGATCAAGCGTTCATGAAAAAAGGCCCTGAGGGGCCTTTTTTCATGCTGTGCTGCGATGCAAATTTGGTGTCGGTCAAACGCTCATTTGCGCTTGCTGCCACCCAGCAAGCCGCCCAGCACCCCGCGAACGATTTCTCTGCCCAAGGCAGAGCCCACGGTGCGCACGGCACTTTTGACCACCATCTGAGCCACGCCATCACGTTGGGCGCCACGAGGCCCGGTGCTGCCAAACAGCATGTCTGACAGTCCGCCCATCAGGCCACCGCTGGCAGGCCCTGCTGCCGCCGGTGCTTGGCCAGGCAAGGGGGTGGCGTTGGCTTGGCCGGATGCATGGGGCTGGCCCTGGCCCTTGATGCGTTCATAAGCTGACTCGCGGTCCAGGGCTTGCTCATACACCCCGGCCACCAACGAACCCTGAACCAGCGCTTGACGCTGAGCGGCGGTGATGGGGCCCAGCTGGCTGCCCGGAGGCAGCACAAACACGCGCTCGGTCTCACAGGGGCGTCCCTTGGCGTCCAGAAAGCTCACCAAGGCCTCACCCACGGCCAGCTCGGTGATGGCCGCCTCGATGTCCAAGCCCGCTTTGGGGCGCATGGTTTGCGCAGTCGATTTCACGGCCTTTTGGTCGCGCGGGGTGTAGGCGCGCAGGGCGTGTTGCACCCGGTTGCCCAGCTGACCCAGCACACTGTCGGGGATGTCCAGCGGGTTTTGCGTGACGAAGTACACCCCCACGCCTTTGGAGCGCACCAAGCGCACCACCAGCTCGATCCGCTCGATCAGTACTGCTGGTGCGTCCTTGAAGAGCAAGTGTGCCTCGTCAAAAAAGAAGACCAACTTGGGCTTTTCCGGATCGCCGATCTCTGGCAAGACCTCAAACAACTCCGACAGCATCCACAGCAAGAAGGTGGCGTACAGGCGCGGCGAATTCATGAGTTTGTCGGCCGCCAGGATGTTCACCATTCCCTGGCCTTGCCCGTCGGTCTGCATGAAGTCTTCGATGTTGAGCATGGGCTCGCCAAAGAACTTGTCGCCGCCTTGCGTCTCGATTTGCACCAAACCGCGCTGGATGGCCCCGATGCTGGCGGCGCTGATGTTGCCGTACTCGGTGGTGAACTGTTTGGCGTTGTCCCCCACGTACTGCAGCATCGCGCGCAGGTCTTTCATGTCCAGCAGCAGCAAACCGTTGTCGTCGGCGATCTTGAACACCAGGTTCAGCACACCGGCCTGGGTGTCGTTCAGGCCCAGCATGCGCGTGAGCAGCAAAGGCCCCATGTCGGAGATGGTGGCGCGAACCGGGTGGCCTTGCTCGCCAAACACGTCCCACACGGTGGTCGGGCACGCCAGGGGCTCGGGCAGTACAAGTCCGCGGTCTTGGAGTACGGCTGCCAGTTTCTCGCCGATCTTGCCCGCTTGGCTGACACCGGTCAGGTCACCTTTGACGTCGGCCATGAAGACCGGCACACCGATGCGCGAAAAGTTTTCAGCCAAGGTTTGCAAGGTCACGGTTTTACCGGTGCCTGTGGCCCCGGTGATGAGTCCGTGGCGGTTGGCCAAGCCTGGCAACAGGTGGCAATGCGCCTTGGCGTTTTGAGCGATCAACATCGGTTCAGCCATTTCGGTTTTTCCCTTGTGGTGAAAAGTAAAATTCAGGCTATAGGTTAAATCAACATTCAAGGAATTCCCGATGGCTGGGCACAGTAAATGGGCAAATATTCAGCACCGCAAGGGGCGGCAAGACGAAAAGCGTCAGCGCATCTGGACCCGGGTGGTGCGAGAAATCATGGTCGCAGCCCGCACTGGCGGTGGTGATGTCAGTGCCAATCCCCGCCTTCGCCTGGCCATTGAGAAGGCCAAAGCGGCCAATATGCCGGCCGACACCATCAAGCGCAACGTGGACAAAGCTACCGGCAATTTGGAGGGTGTGAGCTACGAAGAGATCCGTTATGAAGGCTATGGCATCGGCGGCGCGGCCATCATGGTGGACACCATGACCGACAACCGGGTGCGCACCGTGGCTGAAATGCGCCATGCCTTGAGCAAGCACGGCGGCAATTTAGGCACTGAAGGCTCTGTGGCCTTTCAGTTCAAACACTGTGGTCAGCTGATTTTTGCGCCCGGCACAGACGAGGATCAGTTGATGACCGCGGCGCTGGAGTCCGGTGCCGATGACGTGATCACACATGGGGACGGCGCCATCGAAGTGCTGACCGCTTACACAGCTTTTGAAACCGTTAAAAACGCCTTGGAAGCGGCTGGCTTGGTGGCCGAAGTGGCAGAAGTGACCATGCGACCAGAAAACAGCGTGACTTTGACCGGGGAAGATGCTGCCAAAATGCAAAAATTGCTGGATGTGTTGGAAGATTTGGACGATGTGCAAAACGTGTTCCATAACGCCGAATTCGAAGATTAAGGAAGTTGGATGAAAGTATTGGTCGTTGGCGGTGGTGGCCGTGAGCACGCCATGGCGTGGAAATTGGCGCAGTCGCCCAAAGTGCAGCAGGTCTATGTGGCACCCGGCAACGGCGGCACAGCCAAAGATAAAAACTTGGTCAATGTGCCGATCACCGATGTGCAGCAGCTGCGTCAGTGGGCCTTCAGCAACGGCATAGGTCTGACCTTGGTCGGCCCAGAGGCGCCCCTGGCTGCAGGCATCGTGGACGATTTTCGATCGCATGGCTTGCGTATTTTTGGCCCCACTCAGGCTGCAGCTCAGTTGGAAAGCTCCAAGGCTTTTTCCAAAGCCTTCATGAAGCGACATGGTATTCCCACGGCCTCATTTGAGACCTTCACCGATGCGGCCCAGGCGCACGCCTATGTGGACCGCCAGGGCGCACCCATCGTGGTCAAGGCCGACGGCCTCGCGGCTGGCAAAGGGGTGGTGGTGGCCATGACGCTGGCCGAAGCCCATGAGGCGATCGACTTCATGCTGCTGGACAACACATTGGGGGTGACGCACAACGCAGGCGCGGACGGGCTGGCAGTGCCGCGCGTGGTGATCGAAGAGTTCTTGCAAGGTGAAGAAGCCAGTTTCATGGTGCTTTGCGATGGCAAGAATGTGGCTGCCTTGGCCACCAGCCAAGACCACAAACGCTTGCTGGATGGCGACGAGGGCCCCAACACTGGCGGCATGGGCGCTTATTCGCCTGCGCCTGTGGTCACGGCCGAGGTGCACGCGCGCGCCATGCGCGAGGTCATCTTGCCCACCATCCGCGGCATGGACAAAGACGGCATCAACTACACCGGGTTTTTGTATGCGGGCCTGATGATCGACCCGCAAGGGCGTATCAAAACCCTTGAATTCAACTGCCGCATGGGTGACCCTGAGACGCAGCCGATCCTGATGCGCCTTAAGTCAGATCTCTTGGATGTGCTTTTGGCCGCGACCTCTGAAGGCCTGGACGAGTTGGAGATGGAATGGGATCGACGTGTGGCACTGGGTGTGGTCATGGCTGCGGCCGGTTACCCACTGAACCCGCGCAAGGGCGATGCCATCACCGGCCTGCCCAAGGACCTCCATGACGCCATGGTGTTCCATGCGGGCACCACCGAAAAAGACGGCCAAATCCTGACTTCGGGTGGGCGTGTGCTGTGCGTCACGGCGCTGGCCGATTCGGTCAAGCAGGCTCAGCAAAAGGCCTACCAAACCGCCAGCCCGATTTTTTTTGACGGCATGCAGATGCGCCAGGACATCGGCTACCGCGCGATCAAAAATTGAAGCACCTGACCCGCATGAGCCCCTTGACCCACCATCCCGTGACCTTCAAGGGCTCCCGTCTGGCCCGTTTGGTTTTGAAAATGCTCGGTTGGCGCTTGGACTTTGAGGGCTTTCCCACCCGTCAGGGTGTGGCCATTGTTTACCCGCACACCAGCAACTGGGATTTCCCGATTGGCATGCTCGCCAAGTGGGCCCTGGGCATTCCGGCGCACTTTTGGGGCAAGGATTCGCTGTTCAAGTTTCCGGTGATCGGTGCCTGGATGCGCTGGGTGGGCGGCATACCGATTGACCGCAGCTCCTCTCGCGGCGTGGTGGGCCAGATGGTGCATGTGTTTGAGCAGCACAAACAAAACGACCAATTGCTTTGGCTCGGTCTGGCTCCTGAAGGCACACGCAGCTTCACACCGGGCTGGCGCAGTGGCTTTTACCAGTTGGCCCTGGGGGCGCAAGTGCCTTTGGCGCTCGTCAAGCTCGACTGGGGTCAGCGCCGCTTCAGTGTGGTGGACTTTTACGATCTGACGGGCCAGGTCGAGCGCGATTACGCACACATGGCCCAGGTGTTTGAGGGTGTCAAGGGCTTCCACGAACACCAAATGGGTCCCATACTTCCCTGGAGTCCAGGCCAGGCGGTTGAATCTGCCCGCCTGAAACCCTGAAGATTTCCTGAACCTTTTTAACGTCCAAATCCACCATGAGCACCCCTTTTGAACTCGGCACCGTCAAAAATTACCTGGTGGGCTTGCAGTCCCGCATCACCGGGGCCTTGACCGACCTGGACGGCACCCCTTTTCTGACCGATGCTTGGCAAAAAGATCCGGGTGAGAAACTCCAGGGCAATGGCATCACCCAAATTCTGGAAGGCGGGCCCATTTTTGAACGCGCTGGCTGCGGCTTTTCGCACGTCACGGGCCCGCAGTTGCCGCCCTCGGCCACCCAGCACCGCCCAGAGTTGGCCGGCTCGGCCTTTGAGGCGATGGGCGTGTCCTTGGTGTTCCACCCGCGCAACCCCTATGTGCCCACGGTGCACATGAACGTGCGCATGATTGCAGCCAAGCCCGAGGGCAGGGCACCCGTGGCCTGGTTTGGTGGCGGCATGGACCTGACGCCTTACTACGGCTTTGACGAAGACGCGGTGCATTTTCACCAGACCTGCAAAGACGCCCTGAGCCCCTTTGGCGAGGCCTTGCACCCGCGATTCAAAACCTGGTGCGATGATTATTTTTGCAACAAACACCGCCGTGAGCAGCGCGGCGTGGGCGGCATTTTCTTCGACGACTTTTCCGAACTGGGCATGGACCAGAGCTTTGCCATGCTGCAAAGCGTGGCCGATTCGCTGTTGACGGCCTACATGCCCATCGTGATGCGCCGCAAGGACACGCCATATGGCGAGCGCGAACGTGACTTTCAGCTCTACCGCCGTGGCCGCTATGTCGAGTTCAACCTCGTCTGGGACCGGGGCACGCATTTTGGTCTGCAGTCCGGTGGCCGCACCGAATCGATCCTGCTGTCCATGCCGCCCGAGGTGCGCTGGTCTTACCAGCGCCAAGATGAGGCCGGCTCGCCCGAGGAACGCTTGCTCAGCCACTTTCTGGTGCCCAAGGACTGGGTTTGAACCTGCCATCTTCCGTGCAAAAAGCCTCAGCCACTGTGCAGCGCCTGGGTGTTTTTGGCGGAGCGTTCGATCCGCCGCATCGGGCCCATGTGGCCCTGGTCGAAGCAGCCGTGGCGCAGTTGCAGCTCGACCAAGTGCGTGTGCTGCCCACGGGCCATGCCTGGCACAAACCGCGAAATCTGAGCGATGCCGAGCACCGCCTGGCCATGACGCGTTTGGCCTTTGCAGATGTGCCGCACGTGGTGGTGGACGAACGGGAAATCCTGCGCACCGGACCCAGCTACACGGTGGACACCCTGCACGAGTTGCAGACCGAATACCCCCAGGCGCAACTGTATTTGCTGCTGGGCGACGACCAGCGGCGCGCTTTGCCTGCTTGGCACCAAATCGGTGAAATTGGGCGGATCGCTATAATCTGCGCCGCAGGCCGTGATATGGCCGTGCTTGCCTGGAACGAAGAGTCAGGTGCTGCACCCACAAACCCACCCCTTTCTGACACGCTGCAAGCGCGCATTTGCACTCTCGACATGCCGCTGATGCCTCACAGTGCCACGGACATCCGTGTGCTGGCGGCCACAGAGCAGGCCCTGACGGGCTTGGTATCCCCCGCTGTTGAGCGCTATATTCACGAACACCACCTTTACAGGCCCCATTGATGACCGAAAACGCCGCCAAAAAAGACATCCAGAAACTCCAGCGGGCCATTGTGGACGCCCTGGAGGACGTCAAGGCCCAAGAAATCCAGGTGTTTGACACCGAACACCTGTCCTCGCTGTTTGAGCGGGTCATCATCGCTTCGGGTACCTCGAACCGCCAGACCAAGGCGTTGGCCGCCAGCGTGCGCGACAAAGTGCGCAACGCCGGTTTTGGCAAGCCCCGCATTGAGGGCGAAGACAACGGCGAATGGATCATTGTGGATTGCGGCCCGGCCGTGGTGCACATCATGCAGCCGACTATTCGCACTTACTACAATCTGGAAGAGATTTGGGGTGGAACCCCTGTGCGCCTGAAGTTCGGTGCGCCCAAACCGTCAGCATCAGCCGAGGTCAAGGGCCATATTCAGAATTCGGTGGCGAAAAAAGCCACGGGCAAAGCAACTGCCAAATCTACCGCGGCCAAAACGCCCGGAGCCAAAAAGGCTGTTGCTCAGCCTGCAGCCAAAGCCAAACCCGCGCTGAAGGCACCTGCCAAATCTGCCAAACCAGCGACCAAACCCGCTGCCAAGGCACCAGCCAAAACGGCAGCCAAATCGGCCCCGAAAGCCAGCAGTCCTACCAGCAAGCCCACGGTGAAGACGGTGGGCAAACCCACGGCCAAACCTGCCGCCAAAGCAGCTGCCAAATCGGTAGCCAAAAAGGCCCCTGCGCGCAAGGCTGTGCAAGCAACCACCCGCCGCAAAGCCGACTGATCCTGCATGAAGCTGCTGATCGTTGCGGTCGGCCTGCGTGTGCCCGATTGGGCTCAAACAGCTTGGGACGACTACGCCAAACGCTTTCCGCCTGAGCTCAAGGTCGAGCTCAAGGCTGTCAAAACCGAGCCCCGGGGCTCGAAAACCTTGTCCAATCTTTATGCGGCCGAGCGCCAGCGCATCGAAGCCGCCATTCCTCGTGGCACCCGCATCGTGGTGCTTGACGAGCGCGGCACCCACCTCACCACGCAGGCTCTGGCCACGCGCTTGACCAGCTGGCAGCTTGGCGGTGACGATGTGGCCTTGGTCATTGGTGGCCCAGATGGGCTGGAGCCCGATTTTCGCCAGGGTGCGCATGAGCGCATCCGCTTGTCCGACATGACTTTGCCCCACGCCATGGCCCGGGTGCTCTTGATCGAGCAGCTCTACCGAGCCTGGTCCATCAACGCCAACCACCCCTATCACCGCGAATGAGCGATTTCATTTACCTTGCCTCCCAAAGCCCTCGGCGCAGCCAGCTGCTGGACCAAATCGGTGTGGCTCATCGGCTGTTGTTGGCCGGGTCCGATGAAGACGCCGAAGCTTTGGAAGACGTGCGGGGCGCTGAAGCGCCTGCGCGTTATGTGGCGCGGGTCACCGGCCTCAAACTCGATGCGGCGGTTCAGCGTTTGAAGCGCCAGGGCTTGCCTGCTGCGCCCGTGCTGTGTGCCGACACCACCGTGTGCTTGGGGCCTGAGATTTTGGGCAAACCCGCAGACGAAGCCGATGCGGTCCGCATGCTGAAACGTCTGGCGGGTCAAAACCACCGCGTGTTGACGGCCGTGGCGGTGCAAAAGGGGGCCAAGCGGGTGTCGGCCGTGTCGGAGTCTTGGGTGCGCTTTGCCCCCATGTCGCTTGCACAGATCAAGGCCTACGTGGCCACAGGTGAACCCATAGGCAAAGCCGGTGCTTACGGGGTGCAGGGCAGGGCGGCTGCCTATATTGAGCAGATTCGGGGCAGTTATTCGGGCATCATGGGACTGCCTCTTTTTGAAACTGCCGCCCTGCTGCGCAGTTTGCGCGTGCGCTGCTGAAATTTTTCAATCCGATTCCACCCATGCAACAAGATATTTTGGTCAATTGGTCGCCCCAGGAAACACGGGTCGCAGTGGTCGAGTTGGGCGCTGTGCAAGAGCTGCATGTCGAGCGCACGCTTGAGCGCGGTCTGGTGGGCAATGTGTACCTGGGCAAAGTCGCCCGCGTACTGCCGGGCATGCAATCGGCCTTCATCGACATTGGTCTGGATAAAGCGGCTTTTTTGCATGTGGCCGACTTGTGGCAAAAGCATGCCGAGGGCGAGACCTCTGCGGCTCGCTCGGGCCAGCCGCTGGTGCCCATTGAAAAACAGGTGTTCGAGGGCCGCGCCATCATGGTGCAGGTCATCAAGGACCCCATGGGCTCCAAAGGTGCCCGTTTGTCGACGCAAATCAGCATCGCGGGGCGGCATCTGGTGTTCTTGCCGCAAGACGACCACATTGGGGTATCGCAAAAAATCCCGGCTGACCAGCGCGATGCGCTTCGCCAAAGGCTGCAGGCCTTGGTGGGCCCTGCCGGGGGCGGCTTCATATTGCGCACCAATGCCGAAGACTCCAGTGACGAGGAGTTGCAGGACGACATTGCCTACCTGCGCAAGACCTGGGCACGAATCAAGGAAGCTTCTATGCGATTGCCGCCCGGCTCCTTGTTGCACCAAGATCTGACGCTTTTGCAAAGGGTTTTGCGTGACTTGGTGGGCGAGGCCACCCAAAGCATTCGGATCGATTCGCAAGAGCAGTTTGCCAAGCTTCAGGCTTTTGGGCAGGAGTTCATGCCCAAAGCTGCTGAGCGCTTGCAGCATTACAAGGGCGAGCGACCCATCTTTGACCTCTATGCGATCGACGAAGAAATAGCCAAGGCGCTGGGCCGCAGGGTAGACCTGAAATCGGGTGGCTATCTGATCATCGACCAAACGGAAGCCCTGACCACTGTGGACGTCAACACCGGCGGTTACGTCGGTGCGCGCAATTTCGAGGACACCATCTTCAAGACCAACTTGGAAGCTGCTCAGGCCATTGCACGACAACTGCGCCTGCGCAATTTGGGCGGCATTGTCATCGCTGACTTCATCGACATGGCCCGCCTCGAGCACCAAGATGCCGTGCTGTCCGAGTTCCGCAAGCAGCTCGCCCGAGATCGGGTCAAAACCATGGCGGGCGGTTTTTCGTCTTTGGGTTTGCTGGAGATGACCCGCAAACGCACCCGCGAATCATTGGCCCACATGCTGTGCGAGCCTTGCCCCAGCTGTCAGGGCAAAGGCATCGTCAAGACGCCGCGCTCGGTGGTCTATGACATCCTGCGCGAGATCTTGCGCGAAGCGCGTCAGTTCAACCCGCGCGAGTTCCGCATCGTGGCCACCTCTGCCGTCATCGATTTGCTGCTGGACGAGGAAAGCCAGCACTTGGCGGGTCTCTCGGATTTCATCGCCAAGCCTATTTCTCTGCAAGTCGAAGCCGGCATGGGCCCCGAGCAATACGACATCGTTCTGCTTTAAAAGGCCTTGTCAGGCCGTGGACGGTTCGGCTTCACCGGTCCACTCACCTCGGTGGTGCAAGCGGGCATAGGCGCCACCCAGCGCCAGCAACTGGGCGGGTGCGCCTTGCTCCACAATGCGGCCGCGCTCCATCACGATCACCCGATCGGCGTGTTCAATGGTGGACAAGCGGTGCGCCACGATCAAGGTGGTGCGACCGTGCATCAGTTTTTGCAAGGCGTCTTGCACCAGCCGCTCGGATTCGTTGTCCAGCGCCGAGGTAGCCTCGTCCAAGATCAAAATTGGCGCATCTTTGTACAAGGCACGTGCAATGGCCAGCCTCTGCCTTTGCCCACCTGAGAGTTGGTTGGCGTTGTGCCCCAGTTCGGTGTCTATCCCGCTCGGCAGCGTCTGGACATGGGCCCACAAATTGGCCGCCTGCAGGCAATGCGCCACTTTGACTCTGTCGGGTGACTCGCCCAAACTCACGTTGGCAGCCAAGCTGTCATTGAGCATCACGACATCTTGGCTGACCATGGCCAATTGGCTGCGCAGGCTCTCCAACTGCCATTGGGGCAATGGCACACCGTCCAGCAACACCTGGCCGCTGGTGGGGTTCAAAAAACGTGGCAAGAGTTGGATCAAGGTGGTTTTTCCGGCACCGGATGTACCGACCAAGGCTACGGTTTCACCGGGTTGTACGGCCAGTTGGATATGCGACAAGGCCGCTTCGCCATCGGCCGTAAACTGAACAGACACGTCTTGCCACTCGATAGCACCCTTCACCCTTTGGGGTGAGTGTTGACCTTGGGACTCATCCTCTGCATCGTGCATCAGTGCCAAGCCCCTTTCCAAGGCGGCCAGTCCTCTGGTGATGGGGTTGGCCACATCGGCCAAGCGTTTGATGGGTGCAATCAACATCAGCATGGCGGTGATGAAGGCCACAAAACCACCCACCGTTGCGCCGGAGCCCACATCCCGGCTTTGCACCAAGGCGATCACCAACACCAAAGACAGTGCGATGGCCGCCATGATTTGGGTCAATGGCGTCATGGCCGCTGAAGCCACCGTGGATTTGAGCGCCAACCGTCTCAGGCGTTGGCCCAGCGCATTGAATCGACCAATTTGCTGAGCCTGAGCGCCATGCAGTCGCACCACGCGATGAGCCAGCACGTTTTCTTCCACCACATAGGCAAGATGGTCGGTTGCTTGTTGGCTTTCTTTGGTCAAACCATAAAGCCGACGCGACAGCACCTTCATGATCCAACTCAAACCCGGCGCGACCGTGAATACCACCAAGGTCAATTGCCAATTGAGCCACATCAAATAGCCCACCAGAGCCAACAAGGTGAAACCATCGCGCGTCAGGCCGATCAGTGCAGAGACCAATTGGGAGGCACCCACCTGCACCTCGTACACCACCGTGTTGGACAAGGCGCTGGCCGATTGACGGCTGAAAAGCGACAAATCTGAACGCACCAACTTGGCAAAAAGATCGCTGCGCAGTTTCTCCATGCCGTCGTTGGTGACCCGGGCCAAGGCATATTGCGCCACAAAGTGCGCCAAGCCACGCACAGCAAACAGACCAATGACCGCCAAAGGAATCGACCACAAAGGCAGCTTGTTCTCGGCAAATCCGTTGTCCAGCAAAGGCTGAAACAAAGCAGGAATCAAGGGTTCGGTGAGCGCCGCCACCAAAGTGGCCCCCATGGCCAGGGCCCAAACCCACTTTTGACGGACAAAATAAGGCTTCAGACGCAGCAACCTTTGGCGAATGCTGGGTTGGGTGATGGCCGAAGCGGTGGAAGGTGTGGATGAGGACATGAGCCCATGGATTGTAAGCAGGCCCCACCTTGCGCAGCTCTGAGCATGTCAAGCGCTGGTGCGCTCAGCACTTCATCTGTGTGGATTTCACGAAATGGCGTCGGTTCAGGGTGTACGATCACGGTTTTTACACCGAAATCTGCGCTGAGACGATCATGACTTTGTTCTCCTTTCCAGCACGATGCTTGGGATCTCTTGTCAGCTTTTTGTGTGCAGCGGCCTTCAGCAGCGCTGCTGGGGCGCAATTCAGGGTCGAAGTGACGGGTGTGGGCATGACCCAATTGCCCGTGCTGGTGACACCCTTTAAGGGGGAAGCCCAAGCACCACAAAAAATAGCCAGCATCGTCCAGGCGAATTTATCGCGCACAGGGCAATTCAAACCCCTGCCTACCGGCAACTTGACCCTGGATGAGATGAGCCGTCCGGATTGGTCTGCCCTGCGCAGTTTGTCTGCAGAAGCCTTGCTGGCCGGCTCTGTGACCCGCTTGGCCGATGGGCGTTTTGATGTGCGCGCGCGCTTGTGGGATGCGGTCAAAGGAGAACCCAAGGCCGATTTCAAAGACACCGTAGGCACCGCTGACCTGCGTTTGTCAGCACACCGTTTGTCTGACTGGGTTTATCAGCAGCTGACAGGAACGCCTGGAGTTTTCACCTCGCGCATTGCCTACGTGACCAAGTCCTCAGGACGCTACAGCTTGTGGGTGGCCGATTCGGATGGCGAGGGTGCCCGTTCTGCCATCACCAGTCCTGAGCCCATCATCTCGCCTTCTTGGTCCCCGAGCGGCGCCCAATTGGCCTATGTATCCTTTGAAAACCGCAAACCTGTGGTCTATGTTCACGAATTGGCTACAGGTCAACGCCGCGAGGTGGCCAATTTCAAAGGCTCCAACAGTGCGCCAGCCTGGGCGCCCGATGGACGTTCCATTGTGGCAACCTTGAGTCGAGACGGTGGCTCGCAATTGTGGCGCGTGGCCTTGCAAGGTGGTGACGCACAGCGTTTGACCACGGGCAGCATCAACACTGAACCGGCCTTTTCGCCCGATGGTCAGACCTTGTTTTTTGTCAGCGACCGGGGCGGAAATCCGCAAATTTACAAAATGCCTTCTCAGGGTGGGCCCGCAGAGCGGGTCACTTTTTCGGGCAACTACAACATTTCACCTGCGATCAGTCCCGATGGCCGTTGGTTGGCTTATGTCTCGCGCATGGGCTCTGGCTTCAAACTCCATTTGATGGATTTGGTCTCTGGCCAAGTCAGCGCATTGACCGACACGGCGTTTGATGAACGCCCCAGCTTTGCCCCCAACAGCCGTTTGTTGGTGTATGCCACGCAACAGGGCGGTGAGGCCCTGATGACCACCACCTTGGATGGTCGCGTTAAGGCCCGTTTGGCAGGCCAGGGTGGTGATTTGCGCGAACCCCATTGGGGGCCCGTGCGGCCCTGATGCGTTGAAGACAGTTTTTTATCCTTGAGGTTGATTATGAAAAAGCAAATTTGGTCAGTGGTTGTGGTGTGTGCCGTGCTCAGCGGTTGTGCCTCGGGTGTCAAATTGGACGACATCCCAGTCGAGGACAAGGCGGCCACTTCTGCAGGTGCAGGCACGGCGGCAGGTTCTGGCGCTGGCGTTGCCGTGCAGGGCATTGGTGCAGGCCAAGGGGGCGCGCAAACAGGCATACCGACGGTCACAGTCGATGCCAAAGTCGCAGGACAAGGCCCGGTGGGTGTGGCCCATGTGGTCTTTTTTGATTACGACAGTTTTGTGATTCGCGCCGAGGCCCGCCCCGTCATTGCCTCGCATGCCCAGTTTTTGCAAGCCAATAAACAACGCAAAGTCAGTCTGGAAGGCCATACCGATGACCGCGGTGGTCGTGAATACAACTTGGCCTTGGGTCAAAAGCGCGCCGATGCCGTTCGCCAGGCCCTGAGCTTGTTGGGCGTGCCTGAATCGCAACTGGAGGCAGTGAGTTTTGGCAAGGAAAAGCTCTTGTCTGAAGGCGGCTCTGACATTGACCAGGCGAAAAATCGCCGCGTTGAAATCCGCTATTGAGGTTTGACATGACGCCAGCCTTTTGGGGATTGAAAAAATCCAGCCTTGTTTTGTTGCTCTGCGTGGCTTTTGGCGGGGGTAGCGCCCAGGCCGCTTTGTTTGGAGATGACGAAGCGCGTCGGGCCATCTTGGACTTGCGCCAGCGCTTGGAGCAATCCCAGACCGCCAACCGAGCACTGATGGAACAAGCAGCCCAGCAGCAAGCCCAGCAGACCGCTCAGCTGACCCAGCAGCACAACCAATCACTGACACAACTGCGTTCTGCCTTGCTGGACTTGCAAACCCAAATTGACAAGCTCCGTGCCGATTTGGCCCAGAGTTTGGGCGCGCAAGAGCGCTTGGCCCGTGACTTGACCGAAGTTCAACTTCGACAAAAAGACAGCTTGACTTCGGTGGATGACCGCCTGCGCCGATTTGAGCCTGTGAAGGTCAGCGTCGATGGCCGCGAGGCGATGGTCGAGCCCGCTGAAAAGGCGGACTTTGACCGGTCCATGGCGCTCTTTAGGCAAGGCGATTTCCCGGGTGCCCAAGCAGCGTTTGCCGGCTTTCTTTCCCGATACCCCACCAGCGTTTACAAGCCTTCGGTGCTTTTTTGGCTTGGCAATGCACAGTACGCCAACAAGGCTTACCGTGACGCTTTGGCCAACTTCCAACGCTTGCTGACCGAGTCGCCAACGCACCCCAGGGCTGCAGAGGCCATGTTGGCCATCTCCAACGTTCAGGTGGAACTCAAAGACCTCAAGGCCGCTCGCAAAACCCTGGAGGATTTGGTCAAAGCCTACCCAGCCACGGAAACCGCTGGCACGGCCCGTGAGCGCTTGAGTCGTTTGCGCTGATTTCGAATGCCCCCCATCACGGCCGATGAATTGCAGACACTGACGGTCCAAATTTGGGCCATTGGCTTTGCCCTGTCCTTGGCCACCGGCGTTTTGATCCACCGGGGGCACTTTTGCACCATGGGGGCCATCAGTGACTGGGTGCTCATGCGCAACGCCACGCGCCTTCGCCAGTGGGCCTTGGCCCTGGCTGTGGCGATGTTGGGTTTTGGTGCGATGGCTTGGGTGGGTTGGATCGAACCGACCAAAACCATTTACGCCTCCAAGCATCTGAGTTGGCTCTCCGGTCTTTTGGGCGGGGCGTTGTTTGGTGTGGGCATGGTGCTGGCTTCAGGTTGCAGCAGCAAATCCTTGGTGCGCTTGGGCGCCGGCAACTTGAAGTCCTTGGTCGTCTTGATGGCCATGGCGGTGGCTGCTTTGGCCACCATGAAAGGCCTGACTGCGGTTTTGCGCGTCAACCTCATTGATCCCATTGGTGTCAACTTGCCGCACGGCCCCTTTGTCGGTCAGTGGTTGTCTGCGATGACTGGTTTGACATTGCCCGACGCCTTGGGTTTGGCGGCAGTTTTGGTGGCTGTGTTGCTGCTGCTGTGGGTCATGCAAGAGCGCGGTTTCCATACGGTTTTCAATTGGGTCACCGGTACGGGTCTAGGCTTGTTGGTGGTGGCTTTTTGGTGGTTGACTGGCGTGTTTGGTTTTGTGCCGGAGCACCCGTTGACGCTGGAGCCTGTTTTCTTGACCACCCACAGTGGCCGCATGGAGGCCTTGAGTTTCACAGCGCCTGTGGGTTACTGGCTGGACGCGCTTTTGTACTACAGCGATGGCAGCAAGAGACTGACGCTGGGCATGGTCACGGTAGCGGGTGTATTGGCAGGCGCCTGCATCAGTGCGCGCTTGGAGGGGTCTTTCAGGTGGGAGAGCTTTGCCCACCGCGAAGACTTGGTACTGCACCTGATCGGTGGCAGCTTGATGGGGGTCGGTGGTGTGTTGGCCATGGGTTGCACCTTTGGCCAAGGGTTGACGGGACTTTCTACCCTCAGCTTGGGCAGTTTCTTGTCGGTCATGGGTATCTTTTTGGGTGCATACGCCACGCTTCAGTGGCAAATGCGCCATCACGGATGAGTTGGGTTAGCCTGATGCATGAAACCGATGCTGCACAGTTGCTCATGGATGAGGCCGATGATGCGCGCCGCTTTGGCGGGTTACAACGCCTTTATGGCGTGTCAGGTGCTCAACGCATTCGCCAAGCGCATGTGGTGGTCGTGGGTTTGGGGGGTGTGGGCTCTTGGTCCGCAGAGGCTCTTGCGCGCTCAGGCGTGGGGCGTTTGACCTTGATTGACATGGACCACATTGCAGAGTCCAACATCAACCGCCAGATCCACGCACTGACCGTGACCACGGGCCAGTCCAAGGTCTTGGCCATGCAAGCGCGTATTGCCCAAATCAACCCCGCTTGCAGGGTAGATGTGGTGGACGATTTTGTGACGCCTGAGAATTGGCCTGCTTTGCTGGCTGAAGTGCCGGATGCGCTGATCGACGCCTGCGATCAGGTCAAGGCCAAAGTGTCTTTGGCCCATTGGGCGACCCAGATGGGGGTGGGCTTCATCACCGTCGGCGCTGCTGGAGGCAAGCGCTTGGCGCACAAGGTGGATGTGGACGATTTGTCGCGCATCACGCACGACCCCTTGCTGGCCCAATTGCGTTACCGTTTGCGCAAACACCATCAAGCCGCGCGAGGTGAGCAGCGCATGGGCGTTCAAGGGGTGTTCAGCCGCGAGTCTGTGGCGCCGCCGGACGCGTCATGTGCCATCGACGGCGACGGCTCTCTCAATTGCCACGGTTATGGCTCTGTGGTGAGCGTGACCGCCACCTTTGGCATGTGCGCAGCCTCTGAAATTTTGAATTTTTTGGCCAGCCCGGCCAAGAAGCCTAAAAATTAAGGCTATAATTTGAGTCTTGCTGCAGTGCGATGCACCACAGCACAGGGACCATAGCTCAGTTGGTAGAGCAGCGGACTTTTAATCCGTTTGTCGTGGGTTCGACCCCCGCTGGTCCCACCAAATTTAAAAGCACTTTGTACTTCGGTTCAAAGTGCTTTTTTCTTGCGCGGCGGTTTAAAGCACTGTCGATGCGGCTTCTTCGAGCAAAGAAGTCAATTCCAGCCAGCGCTCTTCCAGGCTCGTCACTTCATCGGCCAGAGCTTTGAGGCGGCGGCCCGCATCGGCCAAGTCGGCTGGCGACACGGGCGTGGTCAGCAGCGCTTCCAGACGGTTTTTCTCGACTTCGATGGTGGCCATGCGCTGCTCGTTTTGTTCCAGCTCGCGCTTGAGCGGCCGGGTTTGGGCAGCCAGTTGCTGGCGTTTTTGTGCGTCGAGTTTGCGCTGTTCGGCACTGCTCAAGCCCGGTGTGCTGTTTTGCGTGGCCGTCGATTCGCTTGGCTTGGCGTCAAGCGCTGCTATTGGGGTTGACGCTGAGCTTGAATGACTCGTACCGCTGGGCACAGCACGGGTGTTAGCCGGTGCAGGTTCTGCCGCCATGGTGACCACTGCATCGCGCGCCGAGTTCTTGGCCTCTTCGCGCAGGCGCTTGGATTCTTCCAGCAGGTACTTCTGGTAGTCGTCCAAGTCGCCGTCAAAGGGCTCAACCTTGCCACGGCCCACCATCCAGAACTCGTCGCACACGGCGCGCAGCAAGGCGCGGTCGTGGCTGACCAGCATGACGGTGCCTTCAAACTCGTTGAGCGCCATCGACAGCGCTTCGCGCGTGGCCAAGTCCAGGTGGTTGGTGGGCTCGTCCAGCAGCAGCAAATTAGGCCGCTGCCAAACGATCATGGCCAGCACCAGTCGGGCTTTTTCGCCACCGCTCATGGAGCCCACGGCCTGCTTGACCATGTCGCCTGAAAAGTTGAAGGTCCCCAAATAGTTGCGCAGGTCCTGCTCGCGGCTGGGCTCGTTGCTGCTCAGCTCTTTGGCCAGCCGGATCATGTGCTCCAGCGGGTTGTCATTCGGGTGCAGCACATCGAGTTCTTGCTGCGCAAAGTAGCCGATGTTCAGGCCCTTGCCCTCGGTCAGTGTGCCTGCCAGCAGGGGCATGGTGCGGGCAATCGTCTTGACCAAGGTCGATTTGCCTTGCCCGTTGGCCCCCAAAATGCCGATGCGCTGGCCCGCCAGCACCGATTTGCTGACGCCTTTCAAAATGGCTTTGGGCTCGTCGTCCACGGTGTAGCCAAAACTTGCCTCGCTGATGGCCAGCATCGGGTTGGGCAGGTTGTTGGGTTCTTTGAACTCAAAGGTGAATTCGGCATCGGCCAGCAGCGGCGCCACCTTTTCCATGCGTTCCAGCGCCTTGACCCGGCTTTGCGCCTGCTTGGCCTTGCTGGCCTGCGCCTTGAAGCGGTTGATGAACTTTTGCAGGTGGGCAATCTTGTCCTGCTGTTTGGCAAACGAGGCCTGTTGCAGCTCCATTTGCTGGGCCCGCAAGATTTCAAAGCCGCTGTAATTGCTGCCATAGCGTGTCAGCTTGGCGTGGTCGATGTGCAGTGTGACGTTGGTCACCGCGTCCAAAAACTCGCGGTCGTGGCTGATCACGATCATGGTGCCGGTGTAACGCTGCAGCCAGGCTTCCAGCCAAACCAACGCGTCCAAGTCCAGGTGGTTGGTGGGTTCGTCCAGCAGCAGAATGTCAGACGGGCACATCAGCGCCCGGGCCAGCTGCAAGCGCATGCGCCAGCCGCCCGAGAAGCTGTTGACCGGGTTGTTGAGTTCGTCCACCCGAAAGCCCAAACCCAAAATCAAAGCTTCGGCTCGCGGCAGGGCGTCGTGGTCGCCCGCATCGGCCAAATCGGTGTAAACGTGGGCCATCTCCATGCCGTCGCCACTTTCTTCGGCCGCTGCCAGTCGCTGGCGCAGTTCGGCCAAGCGGGTGTCGCCTTCCAGCACAAACTCTGCAGCAGGTTGGTCGGTCTCGGGCATGTTTTGCGCCACTTGTCCCATGCGCCAGGCTTTGGGCATGTCGAAGTCGCCGCCATCTTCGTGCAGGGTGCCGTTGAACAGCGCAAACAAGGTGGATTTGCCCGCGCCATTGCGCCCAACCAGACCGACTTTTTCCCCCGGGTTGAGGGTGACCGAGGCCTGGTCGAGCAGCACTTTGGTGCCACGGCGGAGCGTGACGTTTTTGAGGATGATCATGAAAAGCGGATGTCCGGAACCGATCCGGAAATGTGGGCAATGGCCAGAGTCAGTGCTGGTTTTGAAAATTCGAGAACCCGCTATTTTCGCCGATGCGGGGAGCGAAAGGATGGCGGCTGCCATGAAGGCGCATCAAGCCCTGGATGCATGGCGTTATTGCGGGCATTTTGAGCAGCTTGGCGTGAACCCATCGCTGAGGTGGGTTGGCGTTCAAAGCGTGAGAAGGGCTTCTTTGGTGATGAGCAGCACCTGATCGTCTCCGGCACTGGTGTCGAGCCAAGTGACTTCGAGTTCGGGAAATGCGGTCAAAAAGTGTTCAATCTCGTTGCCAATTTCCAGCACCAGGACCGCGTTTTCGCTCATGCGCGATGAGGCATCTTTGAACAGCTGGCGCACAAAGTCCATGCCGTCCGTGCCACCGGCCAGGGCCATTTCGGGTTCGGCGCGGTACTCGGCAGGCAGCGCGTCCATGCTGGCTTGGCACACATAAGGCGGGTTGCACAGGATCAAGTCAAACGGGCCGGGCAAGGCAGAAAGACCATCGCTGTGCACCAGCGTCACGCGCTCGTGCAGTTCGTGGCGCGCCACGTTGATTTTGGCCACGGCCAGCGCGTCGTCAGAAATATCGGCCCCAGTCACCTGCACCTCGGGCCAGGCCAATGCCGCCAACACGGCCAAGCTGCCGTTGCCGGTGCACAGGTCCAGTACTTGTTTTGTCTGTTCGTTCAACCAGGCGTCGATGGTCCCGTCGGCCAGCACCTCGGCGATCAGGCTGCGTGGCACGATGGCGCGTTCATCGATGTAAAACGACACGCCTTGCAACCAGGCTTCTTGCGTCAGGTAGGCAGCCGGCTTGCGGGTGGAGATGCGTTCGTCGATCAGCGCGGCGCAGTCCGCTTGCTGCTCGGGCGAGACTGTATATTTGGCTTGATCGTCAACTTCGTCCAAGTCGGTGTCCAGCGGCAGGCCCAGACGCCAGAGCACCAGCCAAACGGCTTCGTCAAAAGCGCTCTGGGTGCCGTGGCCGAAAGCCACGCCGGCTTGCGTGAGGCGCTCGGCCGATGCCGCGATCAACCCTGAAAGGGTCAAAGCGCTCATGCGGACAGACCTGCGTTGAGATTGTCCAGCGTGCGACGGTAGACCCCCTTGAGCGGCGCGATGTCACTCAGCGCCACATGCTCGTTGACCTTGTGGATGGTCGCGTTGGGTGGGCCGAACTCAATCACTTGTGGGCAGATTTGCGCGATGAAGCGGCCGTCGCTGGTGCCGCCTGTGGTGGACAGCTCCGTGGTCAGACCGGTCTCGTCGGAAATCGCTTGTTGGATGGCGGCCACCAAGGTTCCCGGTGTGGTCAGAAAAGGCAGACCACCCATGGTCCAGTTAAGCTCGTATTTCAAACCATGTTTGTCCAGCACGGCCGTCAGGCGCTGCTGCAGGCTCTCGGGTGTTGACTCGGTGCAAAAGCGGAAGTTGAAGTCCACCACGCAGTCGCCGGGGATCACGTTGCTCGCGCCGGTGCCCGCGTGGATGTTGCTCACTTGCCAGCTGGTGGGCGGGAAAAAAGCATTGCCTTCGTCCCAGCGGATGCCAACCAGTTCGGCCAAAGCCGGGGCCAAGAGGTGAATCGGGTTGTCGGCCAGGTGGGGATAGGCGATGTGGCCTTGCACGCCCTTCACGGTGAGCTTGCCGCTCATGGTGCCGCGCCGGCCGTTTTTGATCATGTCGCCGGTTTGTTGCACAGATGTGGGTTCGCCCACGATGCAAAACTGCGGCGCTTCGCCACGGGCCTGGAGCTTTTCACAAACGATCACGGTGCCGTCGAGCGCGGGGCCTTCTTCGTCGCTGGTCAGCAAAAAGGCGATGCCCAAAGCGGGATTGGGGTTGGCCGCCAGAAACTCCTGCACTGCCACGACCATCGCCGCCAAAGAGGTTTTCATGTCGCTCGCGCCGCGCCCGAACAGCTTGCCGTCCTTGTGGGTGGGGGTGAAGGGGTCGCTGTCCCATTGCGCGAGCGGCCCGGTGGGCACCACGTCGGTGTGTCCGGCAAAGGCCAGGGTCTGGCCCGAGGTGCCTGCACGTTTGGCCCACAGGTTACGCACGCGGAAGGTGTCGGGGCCGGAATCCATGAATTCGCAGACAAAGCCCAGCGGCTTCAGGGCGTCGGCAATCAGGTCCAGGCAACCCTCATCCTTGGGGGTGACGGAGGGTTTAGAGATCAGCTGCTCGGTCAGGCGCAGTGTGTCGTGACAGATGTTGGCGTTCATGGTGTTCACGGTTCAAGCCTTATTGGGGTGGGCGCGCACAAAACGGGCGATGCGCTCGGCCGCTTCCAAGCATTCAGCCGTCTCGGCCACCAGCGCCATGCGGATGCGGCCCTGGCCGGGGTTGCTGCCCTTGAAATCACGTGCCAAGTAGCTGCCGGGCAACACGGTGACGTGTTCGGCTTCATGAAGCGCTTGGGCAAACGCAGCATCGTCGCCTTGCCAGCCAGCGGGCACGCCCGCCCAGAGGTAAAAGCTCGCGTCGGGCAGCTTCACATCCAGCACTTCGGCCAGCACGGGGGTGACCTGGGCGAACTTGGTGCGGTATTGGTTGCGGTTGTCCACCACATGGGCTTCGTCGCCCCAAGCGGCCACGCTGGCGGCCTGCACCACGGGGCTCATGGCGCTGCCGTGGTAGGTGCGGTAGAGCAGGAACTTCTGGATGATGGCCGCGTCGCCCGCTACAAAGCCGCTGCGCAGGCCTGGCACATTGCTGCGCTTGCTCAGGCTGGTGAAGGCGATCAGGCGCTTGAAGTCGGTGCGGCCGAGTTGGTGGGCGGCTTCGAGACCCCCCAAAGGCGCTTCTTCGCGGAAGTAAATCTCGCTGTAGCACTCATCGGATGCAATGACAAAACCGTGTTGATCCGACAGGGCAAACAGCTTTTCCCATTCAGACAGCGGCATGACCGCACCCGTGGGGTTGCCGGGCGAGCAAACGAACAAAAGCTGCGTGCGTGCCCAGACTTCGGCGGGCACGCTGTCCCAGTCGTTGGCAAAGTTGCGGGCCGGGTCGCTGGGCACGTAATAGGGCTCAGCGCCAGACAATAAAGCCGCGCCTTCGTAGATTTGATAGAAGGGGTTGGGGCTGACCACGGTGGCGCCAGGGCGGGTCGGGTCGATCACGGTTTGGGTGAGGGCAAACAGGGCTTCGCGCGAGCCGTTGACGGGCAACACCTGCGTGGTCGGGTTCAGGGTCAGGCTGTACCGGGTTTGCAGCCAAGCAGCACAGGCTTTGCGAAGGCTGGGCTCGCCAGCTGTCGCCGGGTAGGCCGACAAGCCAGTCGCCACTGAGTTTTTGAGCGCTTCCTGAATGAAGGTGGGCGTGGCGTGCTTGGGCTCGCCAATGCCTAAGCTGATGTGGCGCAGGGCTGGGTTGGGCGTGACGCTGGCGAACAGCTGCTTTAGCCGTTCAAAAGGGTAGGGTTGCAGCTTGGCGAGGAGGAGATTCATGCCCCAATTATCCGGGATCGAGGGTACCTGTTGGTCCTTGGGCTTGTCAGCGCGTTTTTCACCATGCCTGTCGGGTAACATTCACGTTTAATCGGTGTCAGCCATTTGGGCTGGCCCTTTTTTCTGGTCTCCAACCGAACCGACAACGAACCGAACCGCCGTGCGTCTCAATTCCATCAAGCTTTCCGGCTTCAAATCGTTCGCCGAACCGACCAACTTCCTGCTGCCTGGGCAGTTGGTGGGCGTGGTCGGCCCGAACGGTTGCGGCAAATCCAACATCATGGATGCGGTGCGATGGGTTCTGGGCGAGTCCAAAGCGTCTGAGCTGCGTGGTGAGTCCATGCAGGATGTGATTTTTAACGGCACCACCACCCGAAAACCCGCCAGCCGCGCCAGTGTGGAGCTGGTGTTTGACAACGCCGACCACCGTGCCGGTGGGCAATGGGGCCAGTTTGCCGAAATCGCCGTCAAGCGCGTGCTGACCCGCGACGGCAACAGCAGCTACTACATCAACAACCAGCCGGTGCGCCGCCGGGACGTGCAAGACGTGTTTTTGGGCACGGGCCTGGGTCCTCGCGCCTACGCCATCATTGGCCAGGGCACGATCAGCCGCATCATCGAGTCGCGCCCAGAAGAGCTGCGCTTGTTTCTTGAAGAGGCTGCCGGCGTCTCCAAATACAAAGAGCGCCGCCGCGAGACTGAAAACCGCCTGTCCGACACCCGCGAAAACCTGACCCGGGTGGACGATATCCTGCGCGAGCTGAACGCCAACCTCGAAAAGCTCGAAAAGCAGGCCGAAGTGGCCCGTCGTTACAACGCCTTGCAGGCCGACAGTACCCTGAAGCAGCACCAGTTGTGGTTTTTGAAGCGCCGTGACGCCGAGGCTGACCAGGGCCGCATGAAGTCCGACGTGGACCAGGTGGTCAATGCGCTGGAGTCGCGCATGGCCGATCTGAGGCATGTGGAGGCCGATCTGGAGACCATCCGCCAGGCGCATTACGCCGCAGGTGACCAGGTCAACCAGGCGCAAGGCGCTTTGTACGAAGCCAGCGCCGAAGTGGGGCGTCTGGAAGCCGAAATCCGCTTTGTGGTGGAAGGGCGCCAACGCGCCGAGCAGCGTTTGCAGCAGCTGATCGAGCAAACCGCCCAATGGGGCACCCGCAGCCAAGACGCCCAAGCCGAGCTGGAAACCCTGTCAGAGCAAGCGGCCATGGCCGAAGACCAGAGCATGACGCTGGCCGCCCAGGTCGAAGACCAGGCCATGGCCTTGCCCGACCTGGAAGAAGCCCTGCGCAAAGCCCAAAACGACGCCACCGCCCAACGCGCCAGCGTGGTGCAGGTGCAGCAGCAAATTGGCGTGCTGGCGGCTGACCAGCGCAACGTCGAAGAGCAATCGCGCCAGCTTGAAAACCGCCGCGAGCGCCTGCTGACCGACCGCAACGCCCTGTCCGCGCCCGATGAGGCGCGCCTGCACAGCTTGCAAGAACAACTGGCCGAGGCCGAGGCGCTGTCGGCCGAGGCTGAAGCCCGACTGCAGGACTTGCAAGAACAGGTGCCCGCGCTGGACGAAGACCGCCGCACGCGCCAAACCGCCGTGAACCAAGAGTCGTCCAAGCTGGCCGACCTGAGCGCCCGCATCGAGGCGCTCAAGGCCTTGCAAGAAAAAGTGCGCACCGACGGCAAGCTCAAACCCTGGCTGGCCAAGCACGGCATGGAGGGTCTGGAAGGCTTATGGAGTCGCATCCATATCGAGCCGGGTTGGGAAAACGCCCTGGAATCGGCCCTGCGCGAGCGCCTGTCGGCCCTGGAAGTCTCGCGCCTGGACATGGTGCGCGCGTTTGCCAATGACGCGCCGCCAGCCAAGCTGAGCTTTTTCAGCCCGCCTTTGGCCGCCAAAGCCGCGTCGCGCAGCGGCATGCCCGCAGGCTGCAAGCCTCTGGCCGACTTGTTGCGTGTGCACGATGCCGGCTTGTCGGCCCTGCTGGCCGATTGGCTCCAAGGCTGCTACACCGCCCCCAATTTGGAAGAGGCGCTGGCTTGGCGCAGCCAGCTGCAAGCGGGTGAAACCCTCTTGGTCCAGGCCGGCCATGCGGTTCAACTCAACAGTGTGGTTTTCTATGCGCAAGACTCCGAACAAGCCGGTTTGCTGGGCCGCGCCCAAGAGATCGAGAACCTGGAAAAGCAACTGCGTGCCCAGACCCTGATTGCTGAAGAAAGCCGCAGCGCCTTGGTGCGGGCCGAAGCGGCCTATGCCGATGCCTCGCAACGCTTGATCACCGTTCGCCGCGAAGCCAGCGAAAGCCAGTCGCGCACGCACGAGCTGCAGGTCGAGACCTTGCGCCTGTCGCAGCTCGTGGCACAGACCCGTGCCCGCAGCGAGCAGATCAACAACGACTTGGCCGAAGTCGAGGCCTTGCTCGATGAACTGCAAGAGCGCCGCGTGACGGCCGAAGCCCGTTTTGAAGAGCTGGACATGCAGCTGGCCGACACGCAAGAGCGCCACGCCCAGCTGGACGAACGTGTGATCGAGGCCGAGCGTAAGCTGTCCGAATGCCGCGAGCAGCAGCGCAGCCTGGAGCGTCGGGCGCAAGAAGCCCAGTTCTCGCAGCGCAGCCTGAACGCCCGCCGCGCCGAGCTCAACCGCACGATAGAAACCGCGCAGCAGCAAGTGGCCAGCATCGACGCTGAAATGCAGCGCGCCCGCGACGAACTCAGCCGCTTGACCGATGCCGCTGCGCAAGCCGGTTTGCAAAACGTGCTGGCCGTCAAACTGGAGCGCGAGCAAGCCCTGGGCGCTTGCCGCAGTGCCTACGACGACCTGACCGCCAAACTGCGCGCCAGTGACGAGCGCCGCGTGAGCTTCGAGCGCGAACTCGACCCGCTGCGCCAACGCATCACCGATTTGCAGCTCAAAGAGCAAGCCGCCCGCCTGGGCCTGGAGCAATACACCCAGCTGCTGGCCGATGCGCAAGCCGACCTGGAGGCCGTGGCCGCTTCGATTGAAGCGGGTCAGGTGCGTGTGACGGGCCTGCAAGGCGAGATCGACCGCATTCACCGCGACATCACGGCGCTTGGCCCGGTCAACCTGGCCGCGCTGGAAGAGCTGACCACTTCGCGCGAACGCAAGGTGTTCTTGGACTCCCAGTGCGCCGACTTGACCGATGCGATGAACACGCTGGAAGACGCGATCCGCAAGATCGACGCTGAAACCCGCGAGTTGCTGGGTGGCACTTTCAAGATTGTGAACGAGCACTTCAGCCGCATGTTCCCCGAGTTGTTTGGCGGCGGCAATGCGCGCTTGGTCATGACCGGCGACGAAATTCTGGATGCCGGCGTGCAGGTGCTGGCGCAGCCACCTGGCAAGAAAAACCAGACGATTCACTTGCTGTCTGGCGGCGAAAAGGCCCTCACGGCCATCGCGCTGGTGTTTGCGATTTTTCAGCTCAACCCGGCCCCGTTTTGCTTGCTCGACGAGGTGGACGCGCCGCTGGACGACGCCAACACCGAGCGCTACGCCAAACTGGTCAAAGGTATGGGCAAAGAGACCCAGTTCCTGTTCATCAGCCACAACAAGATCGCCATGGAAATGGCCGAACAGTTGATCGGCGTGACCATGCAGGAGCAGGGCGTATCACGCATCGTGGCTGTGGACATGGAGTCTGCAGTCTCATTGGCCGACCTGGCCTGAGGACCTTATGTTGGAATCGATGAGTTCTTTGCAGATGAGTTTGGCGGCCATTGGCGCCCTCACGGTGGGGGCCGTGGTGATTTACAACCAGTGGACCTCGCGTAAAAACGAACCCCGACAAGCCGACCCCTTGCGCGAACCTGTGTCCAGTGGTGCCGAGCCCGTTCTGGATACCGAACTTGACCTCAACCCGACCACCGGTCTCGGGCCTGCCTTGGATGACGGTTTTGGCAGCTTGCCTTTGTTGGAGAGAAAAATCGCTTTGGATGCCCTGATTGATGTGATCGCATTGATTGAAGTGGACCAAGCGGTGTCGGGGGATGCGGCACTGGCGGCTTTGCCGGTCACGCGCCGTGTGGGCAGCAAGCTGTTCATGGTCGAAGGCCTGTCGCAAGAAACCGGCTTGTGGGACAGCCTGACACCATCAAGGCGCTACACCGCTTTTCAGGCGGGGGTGCAGTTGGCCAACCGCATGGGGGCGCTGAACAACATCGAATTTTCAGAGTTTGTCGTCAAAACCCAGGCCTTTGCCGATGCGGTGGGCGGTACGCCCAGTTTCAGTGACATGCTCGAAGAGGTCGCACGTGCGCGCGAACTCGACCAGTTCGCCAGCGTGCACGATGCGCAGTTGAGCTTCACCCTTTGCGCCCGAAGTGCAGCTTGGAGCCCTGGCTACATCCAGCAGCACGCCGGGCGTTTGGGCTTTGTGCCGGGTGTCATGCCCGGTCGCATGGTGTTACCCGCAGCAGAGCAAGGCATGCCTCCGGTGCTGGCGTTGACCTTTGATAGCCATGCGGCGTTGGCCGAAGATCCGGCTTTGTCGGCCATCCGTTCTTTCACCCTGAGTCTCGATGTGCCTCAAACCGCCCGCGAAGACGAGCCTTTTACCCGACTTCGTGAAGCTGCGCGCTTGTTGGCCGAGGCCATGGACGGTGTGGTCACCGATGGAGAAGGTCAAATGCTGAACGCCGAGGCACTGGACCAAATTGGCAGCGATTTGCAGCAGCTGTACGATGCGCTTGACGCTCGTGAACTGTCTGCTGGAACGCCTCAAGCGCGGCGACTTTTCTCTTGAGCAGGTTGGCGCTTTGAGCACTTCTACGCCAGACCTTTTTGGCGATTTGTTTGCCGAATCCACGACGCCGCCAACCCTTAAGGCACCCAACCCCAATACGGGCCCGGCGGCTCAGGCGCATGCACTGCGTGCCCAACTTCACCACCACGCGCACGCTTACTACACGCTTGATTCGCCCGAAATCCCCGACGCAGAATACGACCGTCTTTTTCGCGAACTGCAAGCGCTGGAGTCGGCTCACCCCGAACTGCTGACCCCCGATTCGCCCACCCAGCGTGTGGGCGGGCAGGTGCTGGACGCCTTTGCGCAGGTCACTCACCGCGTGCCCATGCTCAGCATCCGCACCGAAACCGACACCGAAGCCAGCGGTGCCGAGGCTTTTGACACTCGCATCCGCAAGGAGCTGGGCCTGACCGAAGCCGACCCGGCTGTGATCTATGTGGGTGAGCTTAAGTTCGACGGCCTGGCCATGAGCTTGCGCTACGAAAACGGCGTGCTGGTCCAAGCGGCCACCCGGGGTGATGGCGAAACCGGCGAAGAGGTCACGGCCAACATCCGCACCATCGGCCAAATCCCGTTGCGCTTGCCAGCCGATGCACCGCTCGTGCTGGAGGTGCGTGGCGAGGTCTACATGCGCCGTGATGACTTTGAACGCCTGAACGAGCGCCAACGCCAACGCATCGCGGCCGGGATAAAGGGCGAAAAAACCTTCGTTAACCCGCGCAACGCCGCCGCTGGCGCTGTGCGCCAACTGGATTCTGGGATCGCCGCCGAACGCCCTTTGAGCTTTTTCGCCTACGGCCTTGGCGACATCACGCCGCTTGCCGAAGGCGGTCCGCAGTGGCTAAACCACTTTGACATGCTCCAGCAGCTCAAGGCCTGGGGATTCCCGGTTGCCGAGCAAACCGCTTGCGTCCAAGGTGCGGCAGGCCTCGTGGACTTTCACCAGCGCATGGCGGCCGAACGCGATGCTTTGCCCTACGACATCGACGGCGTGGTCTACAAAGTCAACGACTTGGCGCAGCAGGCCCGCTTGGGTTTTGTGACCCGCGAGCCGCGCTGGGCCGTGGCCCACAAATACCCGGCGCAAGAAGAAATGACCACGGTGCAAGCCATTGACGTGCAGGTGGGCCGCACCGGCAAACTCACGCCTGTTGCCAAGTTGGCGCCGGTGTTTGTGGGCGGCGTCACGGTCACCAACGCCACGCTGCACAATGAATTGGAAGCTCGCCGCAAAGACGTGCGGGTGGGCGACACCGTGATCGTGCGCCGAGCAGGCGACGTGATTCCCGAGGTGGTGTCGGTGGTGCCGGAGCGTCGTCCGCCTGATGCGCCGCAGTTCACCATGATGACGCACTGCCCGGTGTGTGGCAGCTTGGCTGAGCGGGAGGAGGGCGAAGCCGACCACCGTTGCACGGGCGGGCTGTTTTGCAGCGCCCAGCGCAAGCAAGCCATCTGGCACTTTGCCCACCGCCGCGCCATGGACGTAGACGGCCTGGGCGACAAACTGGTGGACCAGTTGGTCGATTCAGACCAGGTCAAAACCCTGGCCGACCTGTACCACCTGAAGCTGGACACCCTGGCCAACATGGACCGCATGGCTGAAAAATCGGCGGTCAACCTGCTCGACGCGCTGGAAAAGTCCAAAACCACGACGCTCGGACGCTTTTTGTTCAGCCTGGGCATTCGCCATGTGGGCGAGGCCACGGCCAAAGAGCTGGCCCGCCATTTCGGCCAGCTCGACGCCGTCATGGCTGCCAGCGAAGACGCGCTTTTGCAAGTGGCCGATGTCGGCCCGGTGGTCGCGCACAGCATCCGCACCTTTTTTGACCAGCCGCACAACCGCGAGGTGGTGCAAGCCTTGCGGGACGCTGGCGTGAACTGGCCCGAAGGCGATGCATTGGCCCCCACCGAAATGCCCTTGGCTGGAATCACCGTGGTGCTCACGGGCACCCTGCAAAGCATGGGCCGCGACGAAGCCAAGGAAAAGCTCGAAGCGCTGGGTGCCAAAGTGGCGGGCTCGGTCAGCAAGAAAACCCACTATGTGGTGGCCGGAGCCGAAGCGGGCAGCAAACTCGAAAAAGCCCAAGCGCTGGGTGTTGCTGTGCTGGACGATGCAGGCTTGGCGGTGCTGCTCTCGGGCCAAAAGCCTTGAAATTTCAATCGTCTTCGGCTGCGCTGATACCGGGGAACAGCACGTCTGTGTAGCCAAAGCGTGTGAAGTCCCGTACCCGCATGGGGTAGAGCTTGCCGATCAGGTGGTCGCATTCGTGTTGCACCACCCGGGCATGAAAACCCTCCACAGTGCGGTCAATCGGGCTGCCGTTTTCATCGAATCCGGTGTACCGAATGTGTGCCCAGCGTGGCACGACGCCGCGCAAACCAGGCACCGACAGGCAGCCCTCCCAATCGTCTTCTTCGTCGGTATTCACAGGCGTGATCACCGGGTTGATGAGCACTGTGCGGGGTACCAATGGCCTGCCAGGGTAGCGTGGGTTCGGGGCCGTGCTGCCAAAAATGACCAGCTGGAGATTGACGCCTATTTGCGGGGCGGCCAGGCCGGCGCCATTCACGGCTGCCATGGTGTCTTGCATGTCGGCAATCAGGGCGTGCAGCTGTGGCGAGCCGAAGTTGCTCACGGGCTCTGCCACGCGAAGCAGGCGTGTGTCGCCCATTTTGAGGATTTCACGAACGGACATGTTGGCAGTCTTTGATGATGAAAAAAATGAACACCATCATAGGCATCACGGGCGTTTGGCGCACACCGCTTCTTGCGCTTGGTTGGCATTTTTGCGATGGGTCAAAGGTGTTTTTTCAATCCACTGTTGCAGGTCGAGCAGCACTTCGCGGGTTTGCAATTGGCGCGTCAAAAGGTGCCAACCGTCGGGATAGACCACAAAATCAAGTCCGGTGCTGGGCGCACCAGTGGCACTCAGGTGCGTGAGCCAATCGCAAACCGGTGGCGCTGGGATGATGCGGTCGCGCAAGCCGTACAGCACCAAACTTCGCTGCGGTGGTGGGATGTTCTGGGCTTGGGCTCTGCCCATGAGCGCGGTCACGCCGGCCAAGCTGCTGATGCGGGTGGCTTTGATAAAAAGTGGATCGCGGCTGAGATCGCGCGAAACATCCGGGTCATTGGTGGGGGTGATGCCCAGTGACTGAACGCCACGGCCAGTCAGGCTCATGTCGGGGGCCACGGCATTCATGAATTTCAGGCTCAGCCTTTGGTACCAAGGCATGCTGTTGGCACCCCAGACAGCAGGGGCCTTGAGAACCAATTGGTCTGCCACCAGGCCGGGCGGCTCAGAGGCTGCCACCCACACCACGGCACCGCCCATGCTTTCACCCACCACGGTGAGTGGCAAACCGGGATGGCGCTGTCGCAATTGCGTGGCGATCTGTCTCAGGTCGGCCAGCAGAGGGTCAGAGCCAGGCCAGATGCCGGGAGAAGGGTTGGCTCCAAATCCGCGATGGTCATAGGCATAGACTGTGGCTTCCAATTCGCTTCTCAGATGCTGCGCCAGGGGTTCAAATGCCTTGCTGTGGTCGTTGAAGCCATGCACACCCAGCACGATGTGTCGAGGCTGGGGGTGGTGCCAAACGCGCCCGGCCAAACTATGCCCATCTGTCAGATCGAATTGAATCGGCAGCGGTGCTGGTGCGCTCACGTTGTGCGGATGATCCCGCACGGGCAAGGAATCGACTTGGGCCGTACTGGGCACGCAGGCAGACAAACCCAGCAGAGCCAGGGCGGTGAGCCAAGATGGGCCCCAAAACTTGAACAGGTTCATCAAGTTCAGAACGTGAACGCCAAGCTTCAAAGGCCCTTGAGTTTGTCCAGCGCTGCCAAAAGGGTTTCGTCTTTTTTGGCAAAGCAAAAGCGAATGACCTTTTGGTCAAACCCGTTGCCGTAAAAAGCGGACAAGGGAATAGCGGCCACACCGATGTCGGTGGTCAGCCATTTGCAAAAATCAGCTTCGCTCAGGTTTTTCTCGGGCACCTTCAAACCCGAGATGTCCACACATTGAAAATAGGTGCCTTCGCCAGGCAAGAGCTTGAAATGGGTTTGCGCCAAGCCGGCACGGAACAAATCGCGTTTGCGCTGGTAAAAGGCCGGCAGCTCGAGGTAAGGCGCTGGGTCAGCCATGTAGCGGGCCAAAGCGTGCTGCATGGGGGTGTTGACGGTGAATACGTTGAATTGGTGCACTTTGCGAAATTCGGCGGTGTAAGCCGCAGGCGCTGCCACAGTGCCGATCTTCCAGCCGGTCACATGGTAAGTTTTCCCAAAGCTGGACACGATGAAGGCCCGGGCGGCCAAGCCGTCGAAGTGGGCGGCGCTCCAGTGCTGGTTGGGGGCATAGACCATGTGCTCGTAAACCTCGTCGCTGATCAAGACGATGTTGGTGGGCGCCAAAATTTCTTGCAGGGTGAGCATGTCTTGCTGGGACCAAATCATGCCGCTGGGGTTGTGGGGCGAGTTGATCAGGATGGCCCGGGTTTTGGGCGTGATGGCGGCACGGATTTTGTCGAAATCTGGGCGGAAGGTGCCGGGCGTGAGGGGCACACGCACCACCACGCCACCAGCCAACTCGATGTTGGGCACATAGCTGTCGTAGCAAGGCTCGAGCACGATGACTTCATCACCGGGGTGCACGATGGCCATCACAATGGTCAAGATGGCTTGGGTCGCCCCAGCGGTGACCGTGATTTCGCTCACCGGGTCATAGTGCCGACCATAAAGGGCTTGAATTTTGCGCGACACTGCCTCGCGCAAGGGGGCCACACCCGTCATGGGTGGGTATTGGTTCAGGCCTTCGGACATGGCGTCGTTGACCAAGGCTGGAAGGCGTGGATCGCAGGGAAAGTCCGGAAAGCCTTGACCCAGATTGACCGCATTTTTTTCTGCGGCCAAGGCCGACATCACGGTGAAGATGGTGGTGCCCATGTTGGGGGCTTTGGAGACGATGGCAGGTGTGCGTGCGTTCATGGCAGGTTCAAAGTTCGTAATCGTTGACGTGGCCGATCATGGCCCGTGCGACCAAAGGTGCAGTCAGTCGGTTGCTCAGCATTTCGGCAAATTGGTAAACAAATTGGCGCAAATACGCCCCCCGTTTGAAGGCCACGCGGGCCACATTCATACCCAGCAAAGCGCCCAGCGGTCGAACCGCGAGGTCTTTGATCGGGTCATCCTTGACAGCCATTTCGGCCACGATGCCAATGCCAAGACCCAGGCGAACATAGGTTTTGATGACGTCAGAGTCAATCGCTTCGAGGGCAATGCGGGGCGTGATTTTTTTGGCGGCAAAAGCTTGGTCAATCCGGCTGCGGCCGGTGAACGAGGGGTGGTAAGTGATCAGGGGTTCGCTGGCGATGTCTTCCAAAGACAAAGTGGGTTTGGCTGCCAAGGGGTGGTCCAAAGGCAAGACCAACACGTGTTGCCACTCGTAGCAAGGCAGTGTGACCAAGTCTTCGTAGGCCGACAAAGACTCGGTGGCGATGCCAATTTCGGCCGTGTCGTCGAGCAACATTTTGGCCACTTGGTCGGGCGCACCTTGGTGCAGGCTGATGTTGACTTGGGGGTATTTTTCACGCAGCTTGGCCACGGGCAGGGGCAGCACATAACGCGCCTGAGTGTGGGTGGTGGCGATGGACAAGGTGCCGCTGTCTTGGGCGCTGAATTGCTCACCAATTTTCTTCAGGTTGTTCACCTCGCGCAGGATCAACTCGATGCTTTGCAACACGTGTTGGCCGGGCTCCGTGATGCGCTTGAGCCTTTTGCCATGGCGCGCAAAGATCTCGATGCCCAACTCATCTTCCAGCTCGATGATGGCTTTGGAAACACCGGGTTGCGAGGTGTGCAGCGCCTTGGCGGTTTCTGTCAAATTCAGGTTGCGGCGTGCGGCTTCTTGGACAAATCGAAATTGGTGCAGGTTCATATGCCTATCGTTATATGCTTTACCTGAATTATGCTTTATTTGTCTATCTGGCTAAGCGTCTGTCCTGCCGCGATGTGGGCCATGAGCGAGGTCATGGCGGGGTGCTCGCCAATGGCGGGCACCAATTCGAAACGCATCTGCGGATAAGCCTCGGTCAAACCGCTCACAATTTCTGGCAAATCCTCGCGCGCGTGCCGACCGACGCCCAAAAACATGGGAACGATGCGCACATGCGACAAACCCTGCTTCATCATTTGCTCGATGGTGCTGGGCAGATCGGGCTGGGTCAACTCGAGAAAAGCCACAGCGACAGGTAAATTGGGCCATTGCGAGCCCATGTGCAGTGCAACGGCATCAATCGGCAAACGCCAAAGGGGATCGCGCGAACCATGGGCAAACAGCACCACGCCGGTGCCTGAGTCAAAACTGGGATTCATCGCCGAAGCACCATCCACCAAAATGCAGCCAAAGAAACGACACTGTACAAAAGGGCAGGCGCGGCAGAGGTCAGCAGCGGTTGCCAGTTTTGCAAATGTCCGATGAAACTGAAGACGTTGTTCAGCAGGGCAAAGCTGATGCCTGCCAAAACACCGCCGAACACGTGACCTGCAATCTGGCCAGAACGAAAGTGCAGATAGGCAAATGGCAGTGCCAACACCAGCATGACCAGGCAACTCAAGGGGTAAAACACCTTGCGCCAAAACTCGATTTCGTAGCGTTGGGCGTTTTGGTTGTTCATCGACAAATGCCGCATGTAGCCAAATAGCTCCCAAGTGCTCATGCGGTCTGGGCTGAGCAAGGCGGCAGCCACCATGTCGGCACTGATGCCGGTGGGCCAGACCATGTTGCCCAATTTGACGGTGCTGAACTGAGCGGGCTGCTGGGCGCTGGGCACCAAGATGGACTTGTGGTTCACCTGCTGCAGTTGCCATTGATCCGCTTGAATTTGAGCTTTTTGTGCATGGGTAATGGCCAGCAGTTGACCACGCTCGTTGAATGCGTGGATGCGCACCTCTTCCATCTGGTCGATGCCGTCGAAGCGCCGAACATTCACAGCGAACTGTTGGGTGCCTTGTTTTTCACGAAGCCATGCCCCGGTTTGACCCAAAGTCAGCTGTCCTTGGTACGGGGCTTTGATTTGCTGGGCTTGCCGCTCGGCCCATGGGGCTGCGTAATCGCCAAAAAAGAAGGTCAAACCCACAAAAATCAGGCCCAGTTTGAGGAGTGAACTCAGGGCCATCCAAGGCTCCAGCCCACCTGTTCGCAAAATCGTGAATTCGGAGCTTTGGGCCAAGCGGGCCATCACAAAAATACTGCCAATCAAGACCGAGATGGGCAGCAACTCATACAGGTGTGAAGGGATTTTGAGTGATATGTAAAGCAGGGCGTGTTGCAGCAAATACCCCTGGTTGCCGAAACGTGACAAGGACTTGAGTTCATCCACCAAGTCAAAAAACAAGAAGAGGGCCAAGAACCCCAGGCTCACGAACACCACGCCACGCAGGATCTCCGCAAACAGCAAACGTCGTACAGTTTTCATGGCTGGGTATTGACCAAAGGTGTTTTCACAGGCAAGAGGTTGCGCCAACTCCAGTTGGTGTGGCGCAAACTCAGCCAAAGCAAGGCCAACGCCATGACCCCACCGTGCAATGAAATCACAAAGGGCAGGGCGCTTACTCGTCCAGTGCTGATCCAGCTTTGGCCAACGTTGATGAAGTTGTAATAAGCCACGAAAACAAATAGTGCGAGGCCTAAGTGGTAACTGCTGCCAATTCTGGGGTTCACGGCGGACAATGCCAAAGCCAACAAAACCATGTTGATGGCGGCCAACACCATGCCGATGCGCCAAGCCAACTCCCCCATGTTGATGGCCGTGGGGTTTTGAATCAGTTGCCACGTGGAGCTTTGAAGACTGCTTCGAGCCGCATCATTGGGCGTGTTATCGGTATCGATCAACAACTGGTAACGCTCAAACTGGGTCAAACGCGTCTCACCGGTGTCAAGATGGGTGAGCCATTGTTGGCCATTTTCTAAAAACAAAAAGCGGTCTGGCCCCACAAACTCGATGCGCCCCTGGGATGCGGTGGTCACGCTTTCCAGCCGACCATCCCGGCTGGACACAAAAACGTTTTTCCCCCAATCTTGGCTGGGGCTGTCTTTGTCAATGAAAAACACACGGTTGCCACCTGCAGATTCTTGAAACTGGCCAGGTGCAATGCGCTCGACATCGTTTCTTTTTTCATAACGTTGGCGCAAGTCTTGGATTTGTTGGTGGCTCCAAGGCCAAACAAACAGTGACAAAAGACCGATGACGACAAAAACAGGCCAGGAAAAACGAAAGAGTGGGCGAATGAACTGGCCCAAACCCTGTCCGCTGGCAAACCAGATGACCATCTCGCTTTCACCATACATGCGGGTCAAAGTGGCCACACTGGCAATGAAAAGACTGAGCGTGATGATGGTGGTCATTTGACCCAACACACTGAAGCCCATCACCAGCATCACCTCCGACGGGTTCACGCTGCCCCGGCTGGCTTGTCCTAGGGTACGGATCAAGATGATCGTCATGACAATGGTCACGAGGATCAAGAGCGTCGCACCAAAGTTGCGCGCCAAGTCTTTGCGTAAGGAGGAATGGAATAACATTGGCGAAACTGGAAAAACTGAATTATGAACTTCGAAATCCAAAAGCTTTCTCTTGCCCACGCAATTCAGGCCCAATCCGATGCCCTGATCGTTTTGTGGCCCAGCCAAACTGTTCCGAACGCCTTGGGTCACGACCCTCTGACCCGCTGGGTGGCCACAGCCATTGAAAACGGTGATTTTGAGCTGAAGGCGGGTTCCCTCATGATGCTTTATTGCCAGCCCGGTATTGCGCCTCGCCATTTGGTTGTCGTTTGCTCCGCCGACAACAAAGCCGAGCAGATTCGCAGTGCTGTGCAGGCCGCGTGGGGTGCGCTCAAATCGGCCAAGGTCAAGCATTTGAACTTGCATGTGGTTGGAGATGCCACGCCCCAAGGACTGCAATTGGCGTTGTCCAGCCTGGCCGATGCAAGCTACAGCTACACCACCACTTTGAGCAAACCCAAAACCCGACTGCTCAAGCAAGTATTTGTCAGTGCTGAAAACAGCACGCCAGCCCTCGAAAATGCCGTGCGCCACGCGCAGGCCTTGGTCTCGGGCGTTGAATTGGCCAAAGAATGGGCCAACCGTCCTGCCAACTACGCCACACCCACCCATTTGGCCCAAGCAGCCAAAGACATTGCCAAAGGCAAAGCGTTCAAGTGCGAGGTGTTGGGCCCTAAAGATGTGGCCAAACTGGGCATGGGGGCTTTCATGGCCGTGGCCCAAGGGTCCGCCGAGCCTTTGCGCTTCATCGTCATGCGCTACAACGGGGCCCTTGCCACGCAGGCCCCTGTTGTCTTGGTGGGCAAGGGCATCACGTTCGACACCGGTGGCATCTCCATCAAGCCCGCACCCGAGATGGATGAGATGAAGTACGACATGGGCGGCGCGGCCAGTGTGCTCGGCGTTTTCAAGGCCTTGTCGCATTTGAAGCCGGCCATCAACGTGGTGGGCCTGATTCCCGCCACCGAAAACATGCCCGATGGCCTCGCGGTCAAACCCGGTGATGTGGTCACCAGCATGAGCGGGCAGACCATTGAAATTTTGAACACCGATGCCGAAGGCCGTTTGGTGCTTTGCGACGCACTGACGTATGCCGAACGTTTCAAACCGCAAGCGGTGATCGACATTGCCACCCTCACGGGTGCCTGTGTGATCGCGCTGGGCGCGGTCCGAACAGGTTTGTTTTCGAGCGACGACGCTCTGGCGCTGCAGTTGCACCAAGCCGGCGAGTCCTCGGGTGACACCTGCTGGCGCATGCCTTTGGACGATGACTACGCAGAGGGCCTGAAGTCGCGTTTTGCCGACGTGGCTAATGTGGCGGGACGAGCCGCTGGTTCTGTCACTGCCGCCAAGTTTTTGCAGCGTTTTACACAGAAATTTTCTTGGGCGCACTTGGACATCGCCGGCACAGCGTGGCGCAGCGGTGCCGCCAAGGGTGCAACGGGGCGGCCAGTGGGCTTGTTGTTGCAATACCTGACCCAGCTTGCGGCATCAGCGCAGCCTTCTGTTTCGGCAAAACCCAGACGCACGGCAACAGGCAAAACGGTACCCTCAGCCAATCGTGCGGCCCCTCAGCCCAAGGCGCGTGCTGCGCGCAAAGCCTGAAGGCCCAGAACCCGTTGATGTGATGACCCGCATCGAATTTCACTTCAACACCACGGAGCGTTTGCTGCACACCTGCCGGCTGCTGCGCAAGGCGCGAGCACAGGACCTGCGCATTGCTGTGGTCGGTGCACCAGCCACCTTGCGGCAACTCGATGCCGAGCTATGGCGCTTTCAAGATGTGGCATTTTTGGGCCATTGCACCCCGGAATCCTCACCCGAAGTCCAAGAGGCCTCCTCCATTTGCCTGGGTTCTGACCCGCTGGTTTGGGGGGAAAGCGATGTCTTGGTGAATCTGGGCGACGAGGTGCCTGGCGGTTTTGAGGGGTTCAAACGCCTGATTGAGATCGTCTCCAATGACGAGCATGGCAAGGCCCAAGCGCGCCTGCGTTGGAAGCACTACAAGAGTCTGGGTTTTGACCTGGTTCAGCACGACTTATCCAAAAGCACAGAACCATGAACGCTTTACCCAATACAACGCCCGACGTTCGGCCATTGCCTGACGAAATTCCCGTCTTGACCCAACCGATGCAAGACGTCCCGCCGTCTGTGGCGTGCGCATTGGATGCGCGTGCCGCCGAAAAGCAAGCCTTCATGGCTTTGTCGGCTGAGTTGCTGCAGCAACTGCGGCCAGAGTTCGACCGATTGGCCGCTGGCTTGGTTCATCGCACCCTTGAAACGGCTTGGCACCACAAGGTCAACACCCCACAAGCCCCCTGATGTGGCATGTAAAAGCCTGTAACTTAGGTTTTCCCTGATCCACAAGTGCATCAAATTGAAGTATCTTTACGGCTTGCTTGATTGAAGCAATTTTTTGTTTGGAGTGTGTATGAAATTCTCTGGTTCCCGTTCTTTGACCGTTGTTGCAGTGGCTGCCGCTGCTGTTGTTTTGGCAGCTTGTGGCAAAAAAGAAGTTGTTTCCAATGAACTGGTGGTCAAGATCGGCCATGTGGGCCCCGTCAGCGGTGCCATTGCCCACCTGGGCAAAGACAATGAAAACGGCGCCCGCATGGCGATTGAAGAACTCAATGCCGCAGGCCTGAAGATCGGTGACAAAACCGTCAAATTCGAACTGCTGACCGAAGACGATGCCGCAGATCCCAAGCAGGGCACTGCTGCTGCTCAAAAGCTGGTTGACGCCAAGGTCAATGGCGTGATCGGTCACCTCAATTCAGGCACCACCATCCCCGCCTCACAGATTTACAACACCGCCGGCATTCCCCAGATTTCGCCATCGGCCACCAACCCCAAATACACACGTCAAGGCTACGCAGGTGCATTCCGCGTGGTGGCTGACGACGTGCACTTGGGCGGCACCTTGGGCAAATACGCAGTTGAAACCCTCAAGGGCAAGAGCATCGCCGTCATCGACGACCGTACCGCTTACGGTCAAGGCGTGGCCGAAGAATTCAAGAAGGCTGTAGCCGCTGCCGGTGGCGCCATCGTGGGCCACGAGTTCACCACAGACAAGGCTTCTGACTTCAACGCCATTTTGACCACGCTCAAGGCCAAGAAGCCTGACATCGTGTTCTTTGGCGGCATGGACGCTGTCGCTGGCCCCATGTTGCGCCAGATGAAGTCTTTGGGCATTCAGGCCAAGTTCATGGGTGGCGACGGTATCTGCACTTCCGAATTGGCCAAGCTGGCTGGCGATGCCATGCGCGACGAAGCCGTGGTGTGCGCTGAAGCCGGTGGTGTTGAAGGCGAGCAAAAAGTGGGCATGGACAAGTTCCGTACCGACTTCAAGGCCAAGTTCAACGCTGACGTGCAGGTTTATGCCCCTTACGTTTATGACGCCGTCAAAGTCATGGCCACCGCCATGGTCAACGCCGGCTCCGCCGATCCTGCCAAGTACTTGCCTGCTCTCAAGAGCATCACCTACAAGGGCGTGACGGGCGACATCGCGTTTGACGAAAAAGGCGACATCAAAAATGGCGCGTTGACGCTGTACACCTACAAAGGTGGCCAACGTTCACAAATCGCTGTGGTTCGCTGATCTGTCGGCCCCCGCTGGCCGGGGGCCCTTTTGATTGGGTGAATTCCATCTTCAGATGGACCGCACAGACGAAAAAAAGCCTGCACATGTGCAGGCTTTTTTTGGTTTTGGCGGAGCAGGCGGGATTCGAACCCGCGGTGGGCTATTAACCCACACACGCTTTCCAGGCGTGCGACTTAAACCACTCATCCACCGCT